>JBEITC010000576.1:0-2145 GCA_040375075.1 Planctomycetota bacterium
GGCGTGGAGGCGCGCGACGGGGGCGGCGCGGCGCTGGTTCCCCCAGGGGTCGGCGCCCCGGCCGCCGTGGCCGCGGCTCAGGCCGCGGCGGAGCAGCTCGCCGTCGAGCACCTGGACGATCCTGCCGTCGAGGAACAGCCGTTCCTCCAGCGCGTACGCCAGCGACGACTTGCCGCTGCGCGGCAGGCCGGTCACCCACAGCACGAAGGGCCGCTGGCCCAGTCGCGCGGCGCGCGCCTCGGGCGGGATCTTGCGCAGGTCGGCGAGCCGCAGGTTGCGGCCGGCGTCGGCGGCGGAGCGGGTGCGCCGCGCGCTGTCCTCGGCGGTCTTGCGCTCGACGATCATGCCCGCGCCGACCGTCGCGTTGGTCAGGCGGTCGATGAGGATGAACGAGCCGGTGCCGCGGTTCCTGGCGTACTCGTCGGCGGCCAGCGGCCGCGCGGTCTCCAGCCGGATGCGGCCGATCTCGTTCATCTGCAGCTCGTCGGCGGCCTCGCGGCGCAGCGTGCCGACGTGGATGCGGTAGCGCAGGTCGGTGACCTCGCCCGGCGTCTCCAGCGTCGTGTGCTTGACGAGGTACTGGCGGCCCTTCTGCATCGGCGTCCCGCCGAACCAGACGACCATCGCCTCGACGGCGTTGTCGAGCGCCGGCGCGTTGTTGGGCGCGACCAGCATGTCGCCGCGGCTGACGTCGACCTCGTCGGCCAGCGTCACCGTCACCGACATCGACGCCCAGGCCTCGGGCACGGCCTCGCCGCCGACGAGGATCGACTTGACGCGCGTGCGGCGGCCGGACGGCAGCGCCGCGACCTCGTCGCCGACGCGCAGCACGCCGGAGGCCAGCGTGCCGCAGAAGCCGCGGAAGTCGAGGTTGGGGCGCAGCACCAGCTGCACCGGCAGGCGCAGGTCGACGAGGTTGCGGTCGCCGGCCACGTGGACCGACTCCAGGTGGGCGAGCAGCGGCGGACCTTGGTGCCACGGCATCGCGTCGCTGCGCCGCACGACGTTGTCGCCCTTCAGCGCCGACATCGGCACGAAGTGCACGTCGCGCACCTGCAGGCGGGCGGCGAAGTCGGCGTACTCGGCGCGGATCTCCTCGAAGCGCGCCTCGCTCCAGCCGACCAGGTCCATCTTGTTGACGGCGACGACGAAGTGCTGGATGCCGAGCAACGCGCAGAGGAACGAGTGGCGCCGCGTCTGCTCGAGCACGCCGTGGCGGGCGTCGATCAGGATGATCGCGAGGTCGCAGTTCGACGCGCCGGTCGCCATGTTGCGCGTGTACTGCACGTGCCCCGGCGTGTCGGCGACGATGAACTTGCGCTTGTCGGTGGCGAAGTAGCGGTGCGCGACGTCGATCGTGATGCCCTGCTCGCGCTCGGCCTGCAGGCCGTCGACCAGCAGCGCGAGGTCGACCTCCTCGCCGGTCGTGCCGTAGCGCGCGGACGCCTTCTTCGTCGCCGCGAGCACGTCGTCGTGCACCGTCTGCGAGTCGTAGAGCAGGCGGCCGATGAGCGTCGACTTGCCGTCGTCGACGCTGCCGCAGGTGAGCAGCCGGAGCATCTCGCGGCGGCCGTAGCGGGCCAGCCAACCCTCGATGCCGACCGCGTCGATCTGGTCGCCGTAGGACATCAGAAGTAGCCCTCGCGCTTCTTCTGCTCCATCGAGCCGCCATCGTCGTAGTCGATGACGCGGCCCTGCCGCTCGGAGTCGCGGCTGCGCAGCATCTCCTCGATGATCTTCGGCATCGTGTCGGCCTCTGACTCGATCGCCCCGGTCAGCGGGTAGCAGCCGAGCGTGCGGAAGCGGACCTTGCGCATCTCGGGCTTCTCGCCGGGCTCGAGCGGCATGCGGTCGTCGTCGACCATGATCCACGCGCCGCCGCGCCGCACCACCGGCCGCTCCTTGGCGAAGTAGAGCGGCACCATCGGCAGCTGCTCCTTGTGGGCGTACAGCCAGACGTCGAGCTCGGTCCAGTTGCTCAGCGGGAAGACGCGGATCGACTCGCCCTTGTTCACGCGGCAGTTGAACAGGTTCCACAGCTCGGGCCGCTGGTTCTTCGGGTCCCACTGGTGGAAGCGGTCGCGGAAGCTGAACACGCGCTCCTTGGCGCGGCTCTTCTCCTCGTCGCGCCGGGCGCCGCCGAAC
>JBEITC010000512.1:0-2774 GCA_040375075.1 Planctomycetota bacterium
AGTCCTGGTGCCGACGCCGGTGTGGGCGCTGGCTGGCGTGGCCCTGATGATCGTCGGCGCACTCATCACCGTCGCGATGTGGCAGGGCGCAGCCATGCGCAAGCACGCGCCGTCCGCCGCGACACGATGGGCCGTGTCGATGCTGAAGGCCTGGGGGGCGTGGGCGCTGATCGGTCGAGTCCTCGTGGGATGGCTGTACCAGTAGCTGCAGCAGACCGCGAGCGCCAAGGGCGCCAAGCAGGGAGCGCGCCATCGTGAGCGACACCATCACGTGCAGCCGTCACGGCGATAGACCCTCGGCGGTCGTGTGCCGACATCACGTGCAGGTTCGCGACCGCAGGGTCGGATTCGTCGATAACTCGTCGGATCCCAGCGACCTGCAGGGGTGGTGCGAAGACTGCGAGGCGCTGTTCCTTAAACAGGGCGGTATGACGGACGAGTTCCTTCGCTTCAACGACTTCGTGCTGGTCTGCATCGACTGCTACGCGTTGCTCAAGGGCCGCCACGCCGTGTCTGCTGGCCCGAGCGAGGCCGCGCCGTAGATTGCGGGATGTCCGACAGGTCGCAGCGCCTAACGATCGCCGCGAAGCTGGCGGTCGCGGTTGATGGTCAAAGACATTGGATGGCGCAGCACACAACCATGTTCCTCGACGGCGTGACTCTCGCGTGGCAAGGCCCATTTGGTTGGCCGGGCCGCGAGCAATGTGGCCTTGGGGCAGTCCCCGACGCGGCAGGCGTCTACTTGCTGTGCTTCCCCTACGCGGGCGGGTTCCTCATCTACGCTGCGGGAGTCACGCGGAGGCCCGTGGCGACCCGCCTGCGCGAGCACACCCGGGAGTACGTGTCGGGCAGGTACACGATTCTCGATCCGGACGCCGTGGCCAGTGGCGTCCGCACCGAGATCTGGCACGGTTGGGCCGAGGCGCGTCGTCCGGAGCGGGTCGCCGAGTTCGCCGCGCGACGCGACGAACTGGCGCGTGCCGCGCATCGCCAACTCGACGCCTTTCGGGTGTTCGTCGCCGCGCTTCCTGCGGAGGCCAGGTTACCGAACCGAGTCGAAGCAGGAATCATGAACGCGCTCTACAGCGCACCGCCTCCGTTCTGCGACATCCCCGACCGCGGCATGCACCTTTCGCGGCGCCGCGCTTCGGAGCAACCCGTCCGTGTCCATCACCGGTGCAGCCACACGCTCCATGCGCTACCCGCAAGCATGGAGGTCTAGTGGGGGCCCGGCGCCAGGGATCCACCCGCCCCGCCCTCGCCCTCAGCGCGCGCCACTGCGTCGCTCGCAGTGACGCCCGCTCCCCGCTCACTCGAACCGCGCCTGCCGCGCCATGCGCTTCCGGATGATGTCGATGCGCTCCATCTGGCCGCGCGCCGGGAAGCGCTCGTAGAAGCCTTCGCGCCGGAACTCATGCGTCATCTCGGCGATCGGCTTGAAGCGCGCCTCCAGCAGCTTGACGAGGTCCGCGCCCGGCATGACCGCGGCGTCGATGCGCGCGGCGACGTCGCCGCACAGGCGCAGCATCGCCTCGATGGCCACGTCGCGCGTGACCATGAAGTTCTTGTTGTCGCCCCACGCCGCGCCGAACGTCGTGCGCAGCGCCTTGAGCACGTCGCGGATCAGGCCATAGCCGCGGTCCTTGCTCCAGCCGCGGCCGTCCTTGAAGCGGTGCTGCGCGTCCTTGCGCCCGACGAGCCGCAGGATCTCGCCGAAGATCTGCGCCTGATTGATCCACATCTCCTGGTGGCTGCGGCCGCCGAGCATGTTGATGTGGTACTGCAGCGGGCTGTCGCCCTCCTCGTAGCAGGCGCGCACGAGCGACGCGGCGTACTTCTTCTCCGGGTCGGTGCCCCACTCGATGCGCTCGTACAGGTCGATGAGGTGCGAGCGGTTGATGCGCGTGTGCGTGCTGTTGATGACGACGAACATCTCCGTCGCGAAGTCGCTCGTCTTGCCGTCGAAGATCACGACCGGCACGTCGATGCGGCGGTCGGCGTCCTTCTCCTGGAGGTAGAAGTGCAGGCCGGCGAGTCGGTGCTGGCCGTCGATGATCAGGAACTCGCTGCGCGGTTCGATCAGGTTGCCGGCGCGCTCCATGCCCTTCAGCGGCTGGAACTCGAGCTTCTCCGGGCTGAACAGCAGCACCGCGCCGGGGACCACCGGCTGGCGCGACTCGTTGCGGTAGAAGTCCTTGATCTGGCGGATCTTGCGGCGGTTCAGGTCGCGCTGGAACGACTTGCTGTTCTTCTCGATCGCCTGCACGTAACGCTCGACCTCGTCGGGCTCGCTGGCCTTGCCCTTGGCGTCGGCCGGCGCGTCGCCGCCGATCACCTGGCCGCGTTCGCCGTAGAAGCGCGTGACGAAGCGCACCTTCCGCAGCAGGTCCTCGGCCGGATAGCTGACGAAGTAGAACTCCGACTCCTTCTGACGCATGCGCTGGGCGAACACTGGCGATCCTCCTGCGGTTGGGTTCCTTGGGGCGGCGAGTGTCCGCTGCCCGCGCAGGCTTGGGAAGGGGCGGCGCGCGAAGGCCGGTCCGCGGCGTAGGCTGTCGGCGATGATCGGCAAGCCGGAGCTGCGGGCGGCGTTGCGCGCAACGCGCGATGCCATCGAGACCTCGGTGCGAGCGGACTTCTCCGCGCGCCTCGCCGAGCAAGGCCTCGCCGTGCTCGCGCCGCGCGCGCAAGCCGGCGCCATCGTCGCCGCCTACTGGCCCATCCGCAGCGAGGCCGACCCGCGGCCGCTCGCGCGCCTGCTCGCCGCCGCCGGC
>JBEITC010000197.1:0-6968 GCA_040375075.1 Planctomycetota bacterium
CGAAGCCCGCCCGCTCGCCAAGGCGCTGCGCGCCCGCGCCGGCGCGCCGACCGCGGTGCTCGAAGGCCCTGCCGTCGCGGCGATGAAGAACGATCGCTCGCCCGGGCGCACGTGGCTGGCGCGCGTTGGCGAGACGACGTTCCGCGTCACCATCCAAGACGCCGCCAAGGTCGAGGTCGACCACGTGCTGGCGATCGTCGCGCGGCTGCCGGCGCGCTTCCGCCGCTGCCTCGAGGTCGTCTCGGAGCCGGGCAAGGACGGCGTGGCGATCTACGCCGAGCTCGGCGGCGCCGCCGCGCACGGTTCGCAGGACTACCTCAACATGATCCCCGCCGCCGACGTCTTCGTGGTGATGCACGAAGCTGGGCACGTGCTCGAGCAGCGCGCGACCAAGGCGCAGCCCGACGTGCTGAAGCGCTGGGCCGACGCCATCGCCGCCGACGCCATCTCGGTGTCGCCGTACGGCGACCCGATCACGCACGAAGACCAGGCCGAGTTCGCGCTCGTCCACGGCATCGCGCTCGCCACCGGGCCCGACGCGCTGGCGCGCCTGCGCGGGCTGTCGCCGCGGCGGAGCGCGTTGTGGGAGGAGATCCTCGCGCTGGCTGGCGCGTCGGCGCCCGCGGGCGA
The DNA here is from genome assembly GCA_040375075.1 of Planctomycetota bacterium. Classification (GTDB taxonomy): domain Bacteria; phylum Planctomycetota; class UBA1135; order UBA1135; family UBA2386; genus UBA2386. Next base: position 631 of record JBEITC010000197.1, read on the forward strand.
CGCGGCGGGCCGCTGACCTGGGAACCGCCGGTCGGTCGCCAGGGGCTGGGGAGCGGTGGTTTTAGCTGCGCAGAGGAGAGCGGAAGTCTCTTTCCTGAAGAATCTTGGGGCGACTTTCCGGTTGGTCACCACAGCCTGCGTCCGCCGCTACTCTTCGAAATTCGGCCTCGCCGCCGTCACGCCCGCGCCGGCGTGGGGCTCTCCAGGGGCACCGCGCCGCTTCCGGCGCGGACGTCCGCCGCCTCTCGCCCGCTACTCGCCATGAACCGCTTGCTCGCCGTCCTCCTCGCCGCCGCCTTCGCCGTCGGCTCCCTGTTCGCCCAAGACGACCGCAATCGCACGACGCCCGTCGCCGCGCAGTGGCTCACCGGCCAGACGCCGACGCAGATCGGCCAGCTCGCCAACAACGGCTGGCGCATCACCGACATCGAGATCGAGTCGACGTCGCCGTGGACCTTCACGGTGGCGGCGGTGCAGAACACGGGCACGTACGCGAAGCCTTGGTGGTGGGCGTACGACATCACGCACACGCAGTTGACCGCGGCGCTGGCGCAGAACAACGCGCGGGTCGTCGACATCGAGCCCTTCGACAGCAACGGCACGACGCGTTTCGCGGTGCTCATGATCAGCAACACCGGCGCCGACTACAAGGCGTCGCAGTGGGGCTTCGACCTGACGCAACCCCAGATCGATGGGGTCGTGCAGGGGTTCAACGGCCGCCTGACCAGCCTGAAGCGCTACACGGTCGGCGGCGTCACGCGCTTTGCCCTGACGATGATCTCCAACACCGGCGCCGACCAGCTGTCGTGGGGATACCTCTTCAACGCGACGTCCGCGCAGATCAACGCCAACCTGACGACCTTCGGCAATCGCGTCTACGGGCTCGAGCGCACCGGCACGGACAGCTTCGACGTGATCCTGATCGCCAGCCAGGGCTTGAACTGCTGGTGGTACTTCGACGTCACCAGCACGCAGCTCACCGAGTACCTGCAGCAGAACATCGGCCGCATCATCGACATCGAGCGGCGGGTGACGTTGCTCGGCACGCGCTACGACGTCGCGATGATCGACAACGCCAACACCCTCGAAAGCCGCGCCCGCAGCCCCTTCCTCGCCACGCCGACGGCCGCGCTCGGCGACTACGGCTTCTTCCTCAAGGAGGTCAACGGCCCGGTGCTCGCGCAGATGCGCCCGGACACGCAGTTCGAGCCGGCGAGCACGATGAAGACCGTCTACCACGCGCACGCCATGAAGGCGGTCGCCAACGGCACGGCCAGCCTCACGCAGTTGATCAACAAGCCGCTCTCGTGCGGCGTCCCGGGCGCCAACCTGTCGCTGCAGACGCTGCTGTCGCAGATGATGGAGGTCTCGGACAACGAAGCGACGCTGGCGATCTCCAACCACTTCGGCATCCCGCAGATCCAGGCGACCGCGACCGCGCTCGGCATGGCCAGCACGTCGATCAACTTCACGATCGGCTGCAGCGGCCCGTCGCCCGAGAGCCAGTTGACGCTGCGCGACGTCTCGCAACTGCACGAGCAGATCGCCAACGGCTACCTCGGCGCGCAGCGCGACACGTTCTACGAGCTCATGGCCGAGAGCCAGACGTTCCCGACGTGGGGCACGGACTCGCTGGACACGCGCATCAACGCCGAGGCGACGGTGCTGGGCATCTCGGTCACGGCCCGCAACGCCTTCAAGCAGCAGCTGCGCATCGCCTACAAGCCGGGCGGCGTCGGTTGGACCGGCCCTGGCCCGTACACCTGCTACTTCGCCGAGGCCGGCTGGATGTCGGTGCCGTTCCGGGGCGCCGGCGGCGTCGACCTGAGCAAGGAGTACACGTTCGGCGTGTTCAACCATCGGTTCACCGGCACGGCCAACGAGATCCCGGGGCGCAACGCCATGTCGGACGCCGAACTCGAGCTGGTGTGGGACCGCGTGCGCGCTGCGCTCGCGACGTGGACCAGCTACACGCCGGGCCAGCTCCTGACCTTGGGTTCGGCCGGCTGCGCCGGCACGGCGGGCACGCCGACGCACTTGACGTACGGGACGGGCGAGATCGGCGACGCCGTCCAGTTCACGTGCTTGAACCTGCCGAGCTCGACGGTCGCGCTGCTGATGCTCGGCTTCAGCGACCAGTCGTGGAACGGCGTGCCGCTGCCGCTCGACCTCGCGGTCGTCGGCGCCCCGGGCTGCCTGCTGCGCCAGGACGGCGCGATCACCGAGGCGCTCGTCGCTTCGGGCTCGACGCAGCGTTCGATCACGCTGCCGAACACGCCGTCGATCATCGGCGCCAGCCTGTACTCGCAGTTCCTCGTCGGCGACGCGCCGGCCAACGCGCTCGGCTGGACGATCAGCAACGCGCGCAAGCTGGTGGTCGGCGGCTGGCAGTGAGCCGCGGCGCCCGCGGCATGGCGCCGCGGTCCGGCGATGACGACGCGCGAATGCGCGGATTCGCCGCGATGGCGTGATCGACGCGGGCGATAGTGACCGGGCGGCGCCGGCCGCGCCGTTCTCGCCCGTCGTCCTCCGCCGCGTCCCGCCATGCATCCATCCTCGTCGCCGCGCGCCCCGGATCCGCACGCCCCGCAATCGGGGCCAACGCCCGACGCCTTGGACGCGGCGGTGCGCGCGGGCGACTACTGGAATCACGACCTCGCGCCGGTCACCGCCGCCGAACGCACGTGGGGCATGCGCGACATCGCCGCCTTCTGGGTCGCGCTGTCGGCGTGCATCCCGACCTACATGCTCGCCTCGTCGCTGATCGAGGAGGGCATGGACTGGCTGCAGGCGGTGCTGACGGTCTTCCTCGGCAACGTGATCGTGCTGGCGCCGATGATCCTGAACGCGCACGTCGGCACGCGCTACGGCATCCCGTTCCCGGTGCAATGCCGGGCGGCGTTCGGGCTGCGCGGCGCGAACGTGCCGGCCATCCTGCGCGCGCTCGTCGCCTGCGGCTGGTTCGGCATCCAGTGCTGGATCGGCGGCTGGGCGATCTACAAGGCGCTGGAGGCGCACGTCCCGTCGTGGGCGGCGCTCGCGCCGTTGCCGGCGCTCGGCATCAGCCTGCCGCAGTTCGCCTGCTTCCTCGCCTTCTGGGGGCTCAACCTCTTCATCGCGTGGCGCGGCGTCGAGTCGGTGCGCGTGCTGCTCAACGTCAAGGCGCCGTTGCTGCTGCTGATGGGCGCGGCGCTGCTGGCGTGGGCGTACCGCGCGGCCGGCGGCTTCGGGCCGATCTTCGCGCAGCCCTCGCAGTTCGCGGCGGGCGGCGCGAAGGCGGGGCAGTTCTGGTCGTTCTTCCTGCCCGCGCTGACGGCGAACGTCGGGTTCTGGGCGACGCTCGCGCTCAACATCCCGGACTTCAGCCGCTACGCGCGGTCGCAGCGCGACCAGATCGTCGGGCAGTCGGTCGGCCTGCCGGTCTCGATGGGGCTGTTCGCGTTCCTCGGCGTCGCCGTGACCTCGGCGACGATCGTCGTGCACGGCAAGGCGATCTGGGACCCGGTGGCGCTCGTCTCGGTCATGAGCGATCCGACGCTGCGGCTCATCGGCTTGGCTGCGATCGTGCTCGCCACGCTCGCCACCAATCTCGCCGCCAACGTCGTCGGCCCGGCCAACGACTTCGCCAACATCGCTCCCAGGCGCATCTCGTTCCGCGCCGGGGCGCTGATCACGGGCGTGCTCGGCGTGCTCATGCAGCCGTGGCGGCTGGTCGAGGATCCGTCGGGCTACATCTTCAAGTGGCTGGTCGCCTACTCGGCGCTGCTCGGCGCGGTCGGCGGCATCCTGCTCGTCGACTACTACCTGGTCCGGCGGACGCGGCTCGACGTACGCGGCCTCTACGACCCGGCGGGCGCGTACTGGTACCGCGGAGGCGTCAACCCGAAGGCGATGATCGCGCTCGTGCTCGGCGTGCTGCCGTGCGTGCCGGGCTTCCTTGCCACCGTCGGTTGGGCGTCAGCGCCGCCGTTCTGGACCAGCCTCTACCACTACGCGTGGTTCCTGAGCTTTGGCATCTCCGGCCTCGTGCACCTCGCACTGGCGCGCCGCGGCGGCGCGCAGAGCTGAGCGCGGGTCGGCGATCGCGCCAGCGACGCCGCCTTGCGTCGGAGCGCGCGCCGAGGTGGTACCGTGGTCTAGCGGCTGCGCCCGGTCGACGGTCGCTCGCTTCCCTCCGAACCTGCGCTGCGCGCCGCGAAGCGCGCCGCAGACTCGTCCTCGTCCGCATCGCCCATGACCACCGACTACGACCAGATCGCCAAGGAGTACCAGGCGTCCAAGCTGCAGCCCTGGCGCACGCACATCGAACGCTTCACCTTGCTGCGGCTGACCGGCAAGGTCGCCGGCCTGCGAGCGCTCGATCTCGCCTGTGGCGAGGGCTACTACACGCGCCTGCTGCGACGCCTCGGCGCCGGCCCGGTGACCGGCGTCGACCTGTCGCAGGGCATGATCGACCTCGCGCGCGCGCAGGAGGCGAAGGACCCGCTCGACGTGCAGTACGAGGCCGCCGATGCGCGCGTGGTCGACCAGCGGCAGGGCAACGACCTCGTGTTCGCGGCGTACCTGCTCAACTACGCGAAGGACTACGACGAGCTGCTGGCCATGTGCCAGGCCATCGCCCAGAACCTCAAGCCGGGCGGCCGCTTCGTCACCGTCAACAACCACCCCGGCGATCCCCCGGCGAACTTCGCGACCGGCCGCATGTACGGCTACTCGAAGCAGCTCGACGGCCCGCTCGTCGACGGCGCGCCGATCCATTGGCGCTTCCACCTGCCGGAAGGAACGATCCAGGTGACCAACTACTACCTCGCGCCGGCGACGATGGAGCGCGCGATGACGGCCGCGGGCCTGCGCGACATCCGCTGGCATCCCGCCGAGGTCTCGCCCGAAGGCCGCGCGCAGTGGGGCGACGCGCACTGGCAGCCGTTCCTGGCCCAGCCGCCGATCGCGTTCCTCGACTGCGTGAAGTAGCGGCGGGCGCTGGCGCCTACGCCAACAGCCCCTCGATCACGTGCCCGTGCACGTCGGTCAGCCGGCGATCGGCGCCGTTGTGCCGCCACGTCAGCTTGGTGTGGTCGAGGCCGAGCAGGGCCAGCATGGTGGCGTGCACGTCGTACGTGGTCGTCGCGCGCTTGCGGTCGGCGGGCTTGTAGCCCCACGCGTCGCTCTCGCCGCAGGTGACGCCGCCCTTGACGCCGCCGCCGCACAGCCAGTTGGTGAACACGAACGGGTTGTGGTCGCGGCCCTTGCCGCCCTGCGAGCTCGGCATGCGGCCGAACTCGGTCGACCAGACGACCAGCGTGTCGTCGAGCATGCCGCGCTGCTTCAGGTCGGCGAGCAGCGCCGCGGCGCCGCGCGCCATGCCGGTCGACAGCGGGCCGTGGTCGCGGCGCACGTCCTCGTGCGAGTCCCAGTTGCGGCGCGGATGCGAGTTGTCGTTGCCGCTCCAGACCTGCACGAAGCGCACGCCGCGCTCGAGCAGCCGGCGCGCGGCGAGGCACTTCTGCGCGAACACGAACGACTCCTCGTCGTCGTTGATCGTGCTGGCCCACGGCTGCGGGCCGCGGTCGAGGCCGTAGAGGCGCAGCACGTGCTCGGGCTCGGCCTTCAGGTCGAGCGCCTCGGGCGCGGCGAGCTGCATGCGCGCGGCGAGCTCGTAGCTGCGGATGCGCGCCTCGAGGCGCGGGTCGTGCGACCGCGCCGCCTGGTGCGCGCGGTTGAGCGCCGCCATCGCCGCGTGCGCGGCGCGCTCGCTGGCCTCGCCGACGTAGCCGCCGACGGCGTGCGGGCGCAGGTCGGCGATCGGCGATGCGGCGCCCGGATGCACGGTCGTGCCGCTGTGCTCGTTCGGCAGGAAGGCGGCGTCCCAGTTCTTCACGCCGTTGGACGGCATGCCGCGGTGGTCGGGCAGCACCACGAACGACGGCAGGTTCTCGTTGAGCGAACCGAGGCCGTAGCTGACCCAGCAGCCAGCGCCCGGAAAGCCCGGCATCTGGTAGCCGGTGGTCGCCAGCATCGTCGCCAGAGAGTGCACGCCGGTGCGGCTGGTGACGTCGTGCACGAACGCGATGTCGTCGACGTGCGCGCCGAGCGGCGCGACGGTCTCGCCGAGCAGCTTGCCGCACTGCCCGTGCGGCCGGAACGGCCAGACCGGCGCCATCCACGGGCCGAGCCCGTCCTGGAACGCCTCGACCTTCTCGCCGAAGTCGCTCGGCTTGCCGTGCTGGCGCACGAGCTCCGGCTTGAAGTCGAACAGGTCGAGATGGCTGGCGCCGCCGGCCATGAACAACTGCACGACGCGCTTGGCCTTCGGCGCGCGCGCGGTCGGCGCCGCGGCG
>JBEITC010000162.1:0-7821 GCA_040375075.1 Planctomycetota bacterium
GGAGCGCCCATCGCCGCGACCACCGCCCCTCCTCCGTCCCAGGCCTTCAACGCCGCACCCGCCGCAGTTGGCGTCGCCAATGCGCCCACCCCGCCTCTAGCGCGTGTCCAAACCGCCCCAACTCGTCCCGCCCATCGCCGCGACCACCGCCCCTCCTCCCTCCCAGGCCTTCAACACCGCACCCGCCGCGGTCAGCATCGCCACAGCGCCCGCCCCGCCTCTAGCGCGTGCCCATACCTCTCCCTCCCAGCCCGCCCACCGCCGCGCCCACCGCACCACCCCACCCGCCCCCCGCCTCAGCCCCCCCTCACCGCCAGATACTGCGGCGGCCACGTGTGGCTCGCGACCTTGCGCGCCGCCGCTTCGCGCTGCACGAGGAACGGGTCCGACAGGAACCCGCGCGCGATCGCGCAGAGATCCGCGCGTCCCGCGGCGACCAGCGTGTGCGCGTGGTCCATGCCGGCGATGCCACCGACGGCCATGACCGGCACGTCGGCCTCGAAGCGGATGCGCTCCGCGAACGGGGCCTGGTACATGCGGCCGTACTGAGGACGCGATTCCGGCACGTTGCCTGCGGACGACACGTCGATCACGTCGACGCCGCGCTCCTTCAGCCACTTCGCGACCTGCACTGCCTCGTCGAGCGTGAAGCCCTTGCCATCGTCGTCGAACCAGTCGGTCGCCGACAGGCGCACGAACAGCGGCTTGTCGGCCGGCCACGCGGCGCGCACGGCCTCCACCACCGACAACGGATAGCGCGCGCGGTTGGCGAGCGAGCCGCCGAAGTCGTCCGTGCGCACGTTGCACAGCGGCGACAGGAAGCTCGACAGCAGGTAGCCGTGCGCCATGTGCAGCTCGATCACGTCGAATCCCGCGGCGGCGCAGCGGCGCGCCGACGCGACGAAGGCGTCGCGGACGCGCGCCATGTCCGCTGCGTCCATCGCCTTCGGCGTCGGCCAGTCGGCGCGGAACGGCATCGCCGACGGCCCCATCGTCTGCCAGCCGCCCTGCGCGAGCGGCTTGTCGCCCTCCCACGGCCGGCTGCACGAGCCCTTGCGGCCGGCGTGCGCGAGCTGCATGCCGATCTTCGTCGGCCCGTGCGCGTGCACGAAGTCGACGATGCGTCGCCACGCCGCCTGCTGCGCGTCGTTCCACATGCCGGCGCAGCCGTGCGTGATGCGGCCCTCGGGCTCGACGTTGGTCATCTCCGTGAACACCAGCCCGGCGCCACCGAGCGCGCGCGCGCCGAGGTGCACGAGGTGGAAGTCCGTCGGCGCGCCGTCGACGGCCGAGTACATGCACATCGGCGACACGACGACGCGGTTGCCGAGGCGCATGCCGCGCGACGTGAACGGCGAGAACGCCGCCGGCTCGGGCGACGCGCCGGCGCGCTGGCCTTCCTCCGCCGCCACGGCGACGTCGACGCGCGCGACGAGCGCCGGGTCGCGCTTCTGCAGGTTCTCGTAGGTGATCCGGCGGCTGCGCGTCATCAGGTTGAAGGCGAAGCGCTCCGGGCTCTGCGCCATGTACCGGCCGCTGTTCTCGAACCACTCGAGGCTCGTCTGCGCCGCGCGCTGGATCTTCAGCACGTCGAGACGCCGCGCGTCCTCGTAGGCCTGCAGGGCCCCGCGCACGTCGCCGCGATGGGCGAGCACGGCGTCGGCGAGCGCGATCGCGTCCTCCATCGCCAGCTTCGTGCCCGAGCCGATCGAGAAGTGCGCCGTGTGCGCGGAGTCGCCGAGCAGCACGACGTTCTCGTGCCGCCACGAGCCGCAGCGCACCGTCGGGAAGGTGCGCCAGATCGAGCGGTTGGTCAGCAGCTTCTCGCCGGCGAGATGCTCGGCGAACAGCCGCTCGCAGAACGCCGCCGACTGCGCCTCGTCGAGCGTGTCGAGGCCGGCCTTGCGCCACGTCTCCTCGCGACACTCGACGATCCACGTGCCGCGGCCGTTCTCGAACGGATAGGCGTGCACCTGGAACAGCCCCCACTCCGTGGGCTGGAACACGAACGTGAACGCCGTCATGCGCTTCGTGGTGCCGAACCACGCGAACTTGCACTTGCGCCAGTCGAGGCTCGGCCGGAACGACGCGGCGAAGCGCTCACGCACCTTGCTGTTGACGCCGTCGGCGGCGACGACGAGGTCGTGCGTGGCCGCGAGGCTCTCGACGTCGACGACGTTCTGCTGGAAGCGCAGGCCGACGCCGAGCTGGCGGCAGCGCTCGTGCAGGATCTGCAGCAACTTGACGCGCGCGAGGCCGCAGAAGCCGTGGCCCGTGCTGGTGACCTTTGCGCCGAGAAGGAACGTGTCGATGTCCGTCCAGTAGGCGAAGTGGGCGCGGATCGCGGCGTAGCTCTCGGGGTCGGAGGCCTCGAAGTTGCCGAGCGTCTCGTCGGAGAAGACGACGCCCCAGCCGAAGGTGTCGTCGGAACGGTTCTGCTCGTAGACGTCGACCGTCACCGAGGGGTCGCGCTTCTTCAGCAGCAGGGCGAAGTACAGGGAGGCCGGGCCGCCGCCGATGCAGGCGATCTTCATGGGCGGCGGATGCTAGCGGGGCTGGTCGGCCAGCAGACATGCCCGCCACCCGCGTCGTGCCAAAGCCGCGGTGGCACGGCGCCCCACCGCCTTTTCACCGCCACCACCCCGCGCGACTGGGGATGGCTTTCCACATCCCGTCATCCCTTCGATTCCTGTCCAAGGCATTCCCCCTGGGGACGTTTGCGAAGAGCCAAATGGACGTTTCCGTGTCACGCTGTCGCCGTGATGGGGATCTACTAACACCCCACGAGCCGTTCCGGTACTTTTCCGGTACGGGCGGGAAGCTGGAGACTCAACCGGCAGTTCGCAACCCCCTCCGTCACGCCGCCTGATGCCCCGTTCGCCATACTCGCTGACCGCCCCGCTCGCTGACGCCATCGCCGTGATGGTCGTCGTCGGGGCGACGAGCGCCGCACCCACCGCGACCGGCGGATGGCTCGACGTCTGGCACCAGCTGGCCACGCCGCTGACCTACGCGGTGATCTGGCTCGTGGTCGGGCACCACATCCGCGTCTACCGCGCGATCCCGCGGCACAGCCTGCTGCTCGCGCTCCGCCGCACCTTCGACGCCTGGATCGCCACGTGGGGTCTCGGCGGCTTGCTCGCGCTCTCGACGGCGGCGCCGGCCGACCTCGCCATCTGGATCACCTTGATCATCGGCCTCGCGACGCTGCTGTCGTTGCGCTGCCTCGGCGCCGTCGCGCCGTGGTGGAACGACGACCTGCGGCTGCGCACCGTCGTGATCGGCGCGTCGCCGGCGTCGCAGTCGGTCGGCGACAAGCGCTACGACAGCGGCATGCACGTCGTCGGCGTCGTGCCGTTCTCCAACGAGTCGGCCGCCCTCGCCAAGCTGCCCGCCCTCGGTGAGATCGCCGACCTGCCGCGGATCCTGCAGGACGAGAAGGTCGACGTCGCAGTCGTCACGCCTTCGGACGCGGCGGTCACGGGCGAAGTGCGCGCCGCATTCCGCGCCTGCACCGACGCCGGCGTGACGGTGCACTACTTCCCGACGCTGTTCGACGTCGACGCCGAGAACCTGCGCATCAGCTGGAGCGCCAGCGAGCGCGATCTCGACGTCATGAAGGTGGCGGCGCCGCAGCGCGCGCTCGCGCTGGCGACCAAGCGCGCGATCGACATCGCGGGCGCAGGCCTTGGCGTCGCCTGCTTGCTGCCGGTGTTCGTCGGCGTCGCGGTCGCCATCAAGCTGACCAGCGCGGGGCCGGTGTTCTACCGCCAGACGCGCGTCGGCGCCGGCGGCCGCCACTTCCCGTGCCTCAAGTTCCGCACGATGAAGGTCGGCGCCGATCGCCAGCAGGAGCTGCTGCGCAGCGCCAGCCTGCAGGACGGTCCGGCCTTCAAGATGGCCAAGGACCCGCGCCTGACGTCCATCGGCCCGTTCCTGCGCAAGTACAGCATCGACGAGCTGCCGCAGATGCTCAACGTGCTGCTCGGCGACATGAGCCTCGTCGGTCCGCGCCCGCCGATCCCGAGCGAGGTCGACCGCTACACGTGGTGGCAGCGCCGCCGCGTCTCGGTGAAGCCGGGCCTGACGTGCCTGTGGCAGGTCTGGGGCCGCAACCGCGTGTCGTTCAAGCGCTGGGTCGAGATGGACCTCTACTACATCGACAACTGGTCGCTGTGGATGGACCTCAAGCTGATCGCGCACACGGTGCGCGTGGTCCTGCAAGGCACCGGCATGTGACGCCGGTCAGGAGCGGCCGACGAGCCGCTCCAGCGCGTCGATCGACTTCGGCGCCGCGTCCGTCAACACGACCGGGCCGCGACGCGTGACGAGCACGTCGTCCTCGATGCGCACGCCGATGCCGCGCAGCGCCGCCGGCGCGCGCGGGTCCTTGGCGCCGAAGTAGAGCCCCGGCTCGACGGTCAGCACGGCGCCGTCGACGAGCGGAAGCGGCCGGTCGCGGTCGTCGTCGTACGCGCCGACGTCGTGCACGTCGCGACCGAGCCAGTGGCTCGTGCCGTGCATGTAGAACGGCTTGTACGCCTGCTTCTCGACCAACCGGCCGACGTCGCCGCGCAGGACGCCGAGCGCGACGAGGCCCTTGGTCAGCTCGCGCACGCAGACGACGTGCGCGCGGTTCCACGGCGCGCCGACCCGGCAGGCACGGATGCCGGCGAGCGGCGCGCGCAGCACGACGCGATAGACCGCCGCCTGTGCCGGCGTGAACCGCCCGGACACCGGGAACGTGCGCGTGACGTCGCCGGTGCAGCCGCCGACCTCGGCCCCGGCGTCGATCAGCAGCAGGTCGCCGGCGCGCATGCGGCGGTCGTTCTCGTGGTAGTGCAGCACGCAGGCGTTCGGCCCGCTGGCCACGATCGACGGGTAGCCGTTGCGGGGACTGCCGTGGCGGCGGAACTCCGCTTCCAGGGCCGCTTGCGCCTCGTACTCGCGCATGCCGGGCCGCGTCGCGCGCATCGCCGCGACGTGGCCGGCGACGGTCACGGCGGCCGCCGCGCGCATCGCCGCCAACTCGGCCGCGTCCTTGCGCAGCCGCATGGCCGCCAGCGCCGGGATCGGATCCTCGATGGCCGGATGCGCGGACGGCTGCCGGCGACGGCGCTTCTGCGCCAACGCCGCGAACGCGTCGAGCAGGCGGCGGTCGAACGCCGGATCGGCGCCGAGACGGTGGAGCACGCGAGCATGCGCGCCAGCGAGGTCCGGCAGGCGATGCCAGAGCTCGCCGATCGGATGCGCCTCGTCGGCGCCGAACGCGCGCACCGCGCCGACGACGCCCGCGCGCGGCCCGTCCCAGATCTCGCGCGCCGGATCCCGCGGCCGCACGAACAGCACGGCGTGGTGGCGGCCGCGGCCGGTGCGCCATGCGGCGAGCACGGACTCCGGCTCGGGGAAGCCGGTGAGGAAGTGGAAGTCCGATCCCGGCCGGTGCTCGTGCAGCACGTCGCCGTTGCGGCGCTGCTCCGGCGCGGTCGGCAGCAGCAGCAGGCCGTCGCCGAGCGCGTCGAGCAGGCGCTGGCGACGACGTCGATGCAGGGCGGGATCGTGGACGGCGTCGCGGCTCACGCCGCCAGCATGCCGCATCCCGCCGCGCCGATCACGCCTTGGCCATGCTGCCGACGAGCGAGTTCTGCACGCCGGTGCCGCCCTGCTTCTTGGTCACCATCAGGAACTCGACCGAGAAGGTCTCGTTGCCGACGGTGAACGGCACGTGGAAGCAGAGATCGTCGGTGACCGTGCGGCGCTGCAGGTCGTCGCCGACGTAGACGCTCGGCACCGAGATGTCGAACAGCGGCGCCTTCTGGAACAGCTCGGTCTTGATGCAGCCGCCGACCATGTTGGTCAGCTCGCCGATCGCGTCGACGAGGTCCGTGTCGCCGACGTCGTCGGGCGAGTCGAGCATCAGCATCGCGGCGACGGCCTTGCGCGCGATCGACTTGGGCAGGAACAGCGAGATCGAGCCGGTCAGGAAGCCGGCGACGCCGATGCTGCCGATGACCTCGGCGTGGCGGATCTGCGCCTTCTCGACGGTCACCTCGCCGGCGGTGGCCTTGAGGCTCATCATCGTGCGGAACACGTCCGTCGTCGCCTTGACGATGCATCGGCCCATGTCCTGGTCGAGCGACGAGCTCGGCTGCGCCGCCTTGTACTCCTCGACCAGCTTCTCGATCGCGACGAGCAGGCTGGCAGGGCCTTCCGACTTGCACAGCACGGCGCTCGCGCCGGCTTCCTTGCAGGCCTTGGCCGTCGCTTCGTCCTCGTTGGCGGTGAAGACGACGATCGGCAGCGACTTCTGCGACTTCTTGGCGCGGAACGTCCGGATGACGTCGAGGCCGTCCTTGTCGCGCAGGACCAGGTCCGTGAGGATCAGGTCCACGTCGTGCCGGATGAAGGCCTCGAAGGCGTCCATCGCCCCGGTGACCGAGAGCACCTGGAAGTTGGCCTTGTGGAAGTGGGCGCTGAGCGCCTTCGTCAGCGTGGCAGAATCATTGACGAGCAGGATCGTGTCCAAGTCGGGTCCTCGGGGTTGCGTCCGCCCGACATCGGCGGCCCGGGCAGGCCGCCTCGACCGCTGCTGTGCTTAGGGGAAAGGCAGCTGCACGTAGACGTCCGGCCCGTCCCATCGGAGGGTGATCGAATACAGGGCGGGCGGGAACCCGTCGGCGTCGACCTCGACCAGCACGTCCGCCTCGTCTTCGTAGAGCCCCGGGTAGAGCAGCGCCCGACCGTTGCCGTCCTCGAGGAAACCGACGTCCTGCCAGGACAGGATGTACTCGTCGAGGAACACCAGGCCGTCGGCGTCGGTCAGGAAGACGTCCTGGTACGGGCTGTCGTAGTAGCTGTCCGACCACTCCTGGTAGGCCTCCAGCACGCGCACGCGCACCGCCGGCAGCGGCAGCCCGGTCACCGCGTCCACCACCTCGACGAGGATGGAGACGGGCCGGGGCTCCGGCGGCGGCGGCGGCGGCGGATCGCAGTCGCGGTGGCCGCAGGCGGCGGCCAGGAGCAGGGCGAGGCTGGCGAAGAGCGGGCGGAGGGCGATCGAGGTCATGGGCTTCAGGCGGCGGGCGTCACGCAGCGGGCAAGGCGACGCAAAGCGCGGGCCACGGTTGCCGCGTGGCGCGCGCGCCCTACCTTGCGCCGCGACGAACGCCCTGCCGCCGAGACTGCCTTGCCGACGACCTTCCCCGCGCCGACCCGCCGTTTCCTCCCCGCCGCCATCGACCTCGGGTCGATCGCCGACCTCGACCCGCGCTTCGACGACCTGCTGCATCGCCCGCTGGCGACCGTCGGCGACCTGGAACGCTGGCTGCTCGACGAGAGCGAGCTGATGTCGGCGATCGCCGGCGAGCAGGCGCGCCGCTACGTGCGCATGACGCGCAGCACCGACGACACCGCCGCCAAGACGGCGTACCTGGCGATGGAGCAGGGGGTGATGCCGCACGTCAAGGTGCGCAGCAACGACCTCGACTGCCGCTTCCTCGCCACGCCGTTGGTCCACCAGCTCGACGAGCGCGCCTACGAGGTCGTCGTCCGCCGCCGCCGCACGCAGGCCGAGATCTTCCGGCCGGAGAACACCGAGCTGCAGCGTCAGGAGTCGGAGCTGCAGACGAAGCAGCAAGAGGTGATGGGCGGCATCACCGTCGAGTTCGACGGCGCGACGCGCACGCTGCAGCAGCTCGCTCCCTACCTCGAACGGCAGGAACGCGACGTGCGCGAAGCGGCGTGGCGCGCCAGCCTCGCTGCCCGGCGCGCGCACTGGCCGGAGCTCGAGGAGCTCTACGATGGCCTCATCGGCCTGCGCAC
>JBEITC010000338.1:0-4591 GCA_040375075.1 Planctomycetota bacterium
CGCGGTGCAGGTCGGCGAAGGCGGCGGCGAGCGAGGTTGGCATCGGGCGGCGCGGCGAAGCCTACGCCCGCAGTCCGGCCCGGCAAGCGAGCGCGATGGCTCGACGGCAGCGCGGACATGGCGCCTGCGCGCCGCTGCGCGTCGACGTTGTCGCACCGCGCTGCCGATGCGGGCGTCGCCGCCGCCGCCGCGCGCATGCGGCCACGCGGCGGCGACCACCGCCAACGACCGGCGCATGGAGCGCCTGCGACCTCACGCTCCACGCCGTCGAAGATCCGCTGCCCGTGCGTGCGCCCGCCGCTAGACTGCTCGCCCGCATGACCACGCAGGTTTCCGTTGCCGACCTGAAGGCGATGATCGTTCGCCGGCTGAACCTCAAGGCCGTCACGCCGGAGTCGTTCGCCGACGACGGCCCGCTGTTCGGCCCGCAGGGCATCGGCCTCGACTCGGTCGACGCGCTCGAGCTCGTGCTCGCCATCGAGAGCGAGTACGGCATCCAGATCCAGGACGCCGAGGTCGGCAAGGAAGCCTTCGCTTCGGCGCGCGTGCTCTGCGACTTCATCAACGCCCGCCGCGCCGCGGCCGGCGGCGCGGGCGCGTGACTGCCCCCGCGGTGGTCGTCACCGGCCTCGGCACGGTGTCGAGCCTCGGCCAGGATCCCGACGCGCTGTGGCAGGGCGCGCTCGCGTGCCGCCGCGGCGTCGCCGACCTCAAGCTGTTCCCGACGGCGAGCCACCGCACGACGATCGCGTGCGAGGCGCCGGCGGTGGCGTTGTCCGCGGCGCTCGGCGAACTCGCCGCCGCCGAACGCTTCGCCGTCAAGGCGGCGCACGACGCGGTCGCCGGGTTGCCGGTCGCGGCGCTGCGCAGCCGGCGAGCCGGCGTGTTCTTCGGCAGCAGCACCGGCGCGCTGTTCGAAGGCGAGCGCTACCTCGCTGGCCTGCTGCGCAAGGAGGAGCCAGCGCTCGGCCTGCTCGCCACCGTGCAGAACGACGGCCCCGGCACCGCGCTCGCGCGCGCGCTCGGCGTGCGCGGCCCCGTCGTCACCTACTCGACCGCGTGCACGTCGGCGAACGTCGCGCTCGGCGCTGCGCTCGACGCGCTGCGCAGCGGCGAGGTCGACGTCGCCATAGCCGGCGGCGCCGACGAGCTGTGCGAGATCACCTACGCCGGCTTCAACAGCCTGCGCGCGATCGATCCGCAGCCGTCCCGGCCGTTCCGCAAGAGCCGCGCCGGCCTGTCGATGGGCGAAGGCTCCGGCGTGCTGCTGCTGGAGACCGAGGCGCATGCGCGCGCGCGCGGCGCCCGCATCCTCTGCGAACTCGCCGGCGCGGGCCGTTCGTGCGACGCGCACCACGTCTCCGCGCCGGAGCCCAACGGCGCTGGCGCCGTCGCCGCCATCCGCATGGCGCTGCGCGACGCCGGCCTGCAGGCCGACGACGTCACGTTCGTCAATGCGCACGGCACCGGCACGCCGCACAACGACGACGCCGAGAGCAAGGCGATGGCGGCGGTGTTCGGCGAACGCGCGCGCGCGCTGCCGCTGACCTCGACGAAGAGCCTCGTCGGCCACCTGCTCGGCGCCGCCGGCGGCATCGAAGCGGTGCTGACCACGCTGTCGATCGTGCACCGGCTGCTGCCGCCGACCGCCGGCGACGAGCCGATCGATCCAGCGCTCGGCCTCGACGTCGTCACCGGCGCGCCGCGCGCGCTGCCGGCGCACAACATCGGCCTGTCGACCAACCTCGCCTTCGGCGGCAACAACGCCGTCGTGTTGCTGCGGAGCTTCCCGGCATGAGCCGCAACGTCGTCGTCACCGGCATCGGCTGCGTCGGCCCGTTCGGTCTCGGTCGGCAGGCGCTGGCGGCAGCGCTCGCCGCCGGCGTGCCGTGCGCTTCGCCCGTCGAACGCACGACCGGCTACCACCGCCGCCACGCCGCCCAGCTCGCCGGTCGCTGCGTCGGCCTCGACTTCTCGCCGTGGTTGTCGCCGCAGGCCGCACGGCGCATGAGCGACCTGTCGCAGTACACGGTCACCGCCTGCCGCATGGCGATGCAGGACGCCGGCCTCGCGGACGTGCGCGGCGACGGCACGGCGATCGTCGTCGCCACTGCGCACGGCCCCGGCGGCTTCACCGAGCAGTTGGCGCGGCAGATCCTGGAGAAGGGCGGCAAGGCGGCCTCGCCGTTCTTGTTCACCGATTGCGTCGCCAACGCCGCCGCCGGCCAGGCCGGCATCGACCTCGGCGCGCGCGGCCCCAACGTCACGCTGTGCCAGCGCGAAGCCGGTCCGCTGCTGGCGCTGGCGCAGGGCGCCGACGAGATCGCGCGCGGCCGCGCCGACCTGTGCTTCGCCGGCGCCGCCGACGAGATCGACCCGCTGGTGCACGCCATCCTCGATCGCTTCCGCGCCATCGCCCGGCCGACCGACGCCGGCGAACTGCCGCGGCCGTTCGATCGCCGCCGCAACGGCGCGCTCGCCTCCGCCGGCGCCACGATGCTGCTGCTCGAAGCCGAGGACCGCGCCCAGGCCCGCGGCGCGACGATCCTCGCGCGGGTCGGCAAGACCGTGCGCGCGTTCGATCCGACCGCCAGCCGGGCGGGCTTCGGCCGCGACCCGCAGGGCCTCGCCGAGGCGCTGCGCGACGGCTTCGGCGACGCGCTCGCCGCCGTCGACGTCGTGGTCAGCGGCGCGTCGGGCACGCGCTCCGGCGACGCCCTCGAGGCCGCCGTGCTGCACGCCGCGCTGCCGCGGTTGCCGGCCGTCGTCGCGCCGAAGGCGGTGCACGGCGAGTACGGCGGCGGCACGCTGGCGGCCGGCGTGCTGGCCGTGGTCGGCGCGCCCTTCGCCGCCCCGCCGGCGTGCGGTGAGCCCGATCCGGCGCTGCGCATCCGCCTCGCCCCCCGGGCCGAACCCGCCCGCACCGCGCTACTGTCTGCCCATGCCGGCGGCGGCGCTGCCGCCTGGACCCTGCTGCACGCGCCATGAACAAGCCCGACTACGACGTCGTGATCCTCGGCGGCGGCCTCGCCGGCGGACTGCTGGTCCGCCAGCTCCGCCTGCAACGCCCGGACCTCAGCGTGATGTGCCTGGAGCGCTCGACCGCGACGGCCTTCAAGGTCGGCGAGGCGACCGTCGAGCTGTTCACCAACTACATGCTGCGCAAGCTGGGGCTCTCGACGTACCTGTACGAGCACCAGCTGCCGAAGAACGGCCTGCGCTTCTTCTTCGACAACGAGGAGAAGACCGCGGCGCTGACCGAGATGAGCGAAGTCGGCAGCTGCTCGCTGCCGTACCACCCGAGCTTCCAGCTCGACCGCCAGGCGCTCGAGCGCCACCTGCGCGACACCGCTGGCGGGCTCGGCGCCGAGTTCGTCGAAGGCGCCAAGGTGCTCGACGTCGAGCTCGGCCAGCCGCACCACCGCGTCACGTTCGAGCTCGCCGGCCAGCAGCGCACGGTGACCGCCGGCTGGGTCACCGACGCCACCGGCCGGACCAGCATCCTGGCGAAGAAGCTCGACCTGCGCGTGCCGGTCAAGGACCACAAGTGCCTCGCCGCGTGGGCGCGCCTGCGCAACGTCGTCGACGTCGACGGCCCGGCGATGGACCCGAAGTTCCGCGACCGCGTGCGCCACACCGCGCGCCGCCTGTCGACGATCCACTTCGTGCACCGCGGCTACTGGATCTGGCTGATCCCGCTCAAGGGCGGCGTCACCAGCATCGGCATCGTCGGCGACGCGCGCCGGCTGTCGCGCGAGGTGCTGACCGAGGAAGGCCTCAAGCGCTTCCTGCACGGCCACCGCGCCTGCCGCGAGCTGATCGCCGACGCCGAGTGGATGGACTTCGGCGGCTACGGTCAGCTGGCCTACGGCACCAAGGCGTGGTTCGGCGACCGCTGGTCGCTGGTCGGCGAGGCGGCGGCGTTCTCGGACCCGTTCTACAGCCCGGGCAGCGACTTCATCACGCTCGGCAACGACTACACCGCCGACCTGATCGCGCGCGCGCACGACGGCGAGGACATCGCCGAACGGCAGCGGCTGTACGAGGGCTACATGCAGTACCGGTACGCGGCCAACCTGCCGCTGTACCGCGACCAGTACGAGCTGTTCGGCAGCTACGACCTGCTGTCCATCAAGTGGGACTTCGACGTCGCCAGCTACTACAACCTGTGGGTCGACGCGTACATGCAGGACCACCACCTCGACCTCGACAAGCTGCGCATGGAACTGCGCCAGCAGCCGTTCGTGGTCAAGTCGCTGGAGCGCTTCGGCGCGCTGTTCGCGGCGACCGAGAAGGCGGTGACCGCGCGCGGCGGCTACCGCGCGAACAACCTCGGTCGCTTCAGCGAGGGCCTCGCCTCGGTGATGTTCACCAAGGAGGTCGGCATGCGCATGAAGAAGGAGATCGACATGGAGTCGATGCGCATCTTCGCCAAGGCGCGCAAGCGCTGCTTCGACCTGCTCGGCCAGCCGGTCGGCGACGAGTCGAAGCTGGAGTTCCTCGATTTCGTTACTGGCCGAGCGCTCGCCGTCGCGGGCGCGTGAGCGCCGGCGCGGCCCGCAGCGACCTCAGTCGCCGCCGCGGCCGCCGC
>JBEITC010000523.1:0-2687 GCA_040375075.1 Planctomycetota bacterium
CGAGGCCCTCAGCTCGTCGAGTTCGACTTCGGCGCGGGCGAGGTCGCGCTTGCAGACTTCGATCTGCGGATCGATCTGGACGATCAGGCCCTCGGCGCGACGGATCTCCAACTCGACGGGCACGGCGTCGGCGACCGACGCGCGCGCCGAGTCGACGGCGGTGCCGACGTAGCTCGGGAAGGCGCGACCGAACAGCAGGAAGCCGAGCGCGGCGAGCGCGGCGGCGCCGAGGAGCAGGGTGCGGATGGACTTGCGGATCATGGCAGTGCGGATTGGCGTCGTGGATCGGGGACCGCTCGGCCCCCACGACCGCGCTTGCGCCGCGCCCGCGCCGATATTCGCGCGCGCCGCCGGAATCCGGCGCTCAGCGACGCGCCGACCGCACCGCCGCGAGCGTGCTGCGCAGGCAGCGGTCGCGCGCGTCGTCGTCCGCCGGCTGGCTGGCGCGGGCCTCGCGCGCGCGCAGGTCGTCGACCACGGCGTTGCACGCCGGGCAGGCGCTGGCGCCGAGGTGGAAGTCGAGGAAGCGCCGCGCGCCATCGTCGACGACGCCGTGCAGCCAGCTCGCCAGCAGGTCCGGATGCGGGCACGACGCGCGTGCCAGCCGCCAGACGGCGGCGACGGTCAGCGCCAGCTGCGGGTCGTCGTCGACGCCGGTCATCGGGCCCCCGGCTGCCAGAGGCCGCGGAACAGGCTGTGGTTCGGGTCGCGCTGGCGCGCCAGCTCGCGCAGCCGCTCGAGCGCGCGGAACTTCACGCCGGCGACGTGCTTCTCGTCGGCGTAGCCGAACCGCTCGGCCGCGTCCTTGTTGCGGCCGCCGAGCACGAACAGGAACTCGAGCGTCATCAGCTTGTCGAACTCGCCGGCTTCCCACAGCTCGCCGACGAACGTGCGCAGGATCTCGCCGAGCACGCGTCGACGGCGCGCTTCGTCCTCGCCAGCGACCACGGCGGCGGCGGGCGCCGGCGCGTCGTCCGGCACGGCGAGCTCGAGCCACGCACGGCTGCCAGCGCCGGCATCGTCGTCGTTGCCGCCGCCGAACGCCGCCACGACCTTGGCCGTGCGGAGCCGACGCAGATGGTCGACGACGCGGTTGTGCGCGATGCCGAACAGGAACTGCTCGGGCGTGAACGCCGGGTCGTAGCCGTCGATGCCGCGCACGGCGCCGAGGAACACCTCCTGCACGAGGTCCTCCGCGGTCTGATGGTCACCGACGCAGCGCTTGACGTAGCCGAACAGCCGGCGATGCCATGCGTCCTGGAGCGCCGCCCAAGCGGCTTCGTCCATCGCCCGCAGGCGCGGCAGGTCGAACGCGTCGGCGCTCATGCGGCGAACGCTTGGTAGAGGGCGACGGCGACCAGCGTCACGAGGCCGAGCGCGAGCAGCAGCCCGACGAGGTGCGCCGCGGCGCCGAGCACGCGGAACGGCAGCTTCAACAGCCACAAGAGGCCGCGCCCGAGCGCGGGGAACCACCGGACGGGCAGCAACGCCACGTTGACGACGAAGTCGACGACGGCGAACACGCCGCGCGCGAACCACTGCAGCGGGTGCGCCGGCTCGTCACGGCGCCACGGCATGCCGTAGGGGCTGTCCGCCGGATCGCGGGCAGCCGCCGGCGCGCTGCTCGCGGCCGGGGCAGCTGCGACCCGACCAGCGGCGAACGCGACGCTCTCGCCGAGCGCGCCCGGCGCGCCGAGCGCACGCACGAGTTCGCCGGCGTTGGCGAAGCGCGCCTCCGGCCGCTTCTGCAGGCAGCGTTGGATCACCGCCCGATCGGCGGCCTCGGCGTGCGATGGGAACTCGACCGCGGCGGTCTCGTGCTTGCGCAGCACTTCCCACTCGCTGTCGCCGCGGAACGGCACGACGCCGAAGAGCAGTTCGTACAGCAGCACGCCGAGCGAGTAGACGTCGCTGCGCGCGTCGCCCCGGCGCTGCAGCAGCTCGGGCGCCATGTAGTACGGCGTGCCGCGGCTGAAGCTGAGCGAGTTGCGCGACTCGGAGACGAGCTTGCTCAGGCCGTAGTCGCCGACGCGGGCGACGTCGCCCTTGAGGAAGACGTTCGCCGGCTTGAGGTCGAAGTGCACGAGACCGTGGTCGTGCAGCGCCTGCACGCCGCGTGCGGCCTGCGCGAACAACCCCAGCGCATCGCCGCGCGTCAGCGGCCCGGCTTGCAGTCGCGTCTGCAGCGTCTCCTGGCCGGCGTAACCCATCACCACGTACGGGATGCCGTCGACGACGCCGCGATCCTCGATCGACACGAGGTTGGGGTGGTCGACCTGGGCGAAGAGCGCCACGTTGTCGATCTCGCGCAGCACCGCGTCGCGCACCGACGCGTCGTCGACCTTGAGGAACTTGACGGCGTAGTCCTTGCCGATCGATTCCTTGCGCGCCTTGAAGACGAGGCCGAAGGCGCCGCCGCCGAGCTTGCCGACGATCTCGAAGCCGGACAGATAGCCGGGCTTGCGGTAGTCGCGGTAGAACGCTTCCCAGTCGACGCGGGCGGGCGCTGGCTGGCTGGGGAGTGCCTCCATGGCGGGGATCACGAGGCTACACCAGGATGGCGACCGCCGGCACGGCGATCGCGAGCAGGACGCCGGCGGCGCGCAGCGTGCGCGTCATGTAGCCGCGGGACAGGCGGTCGAGCCAAGCGACCGCGACGCCGACGGCGGCCCACGCGCCGGCGATCG
>JBEITC010000304.1:0-5045 GCA_040375075.1 Planctomycetota bacterium
CCGCGGTCGCGACGGCGACGGGCCGCCTGCGCACGGCCGAGGCCGAGATCGCCGTCGCGCAGGCGCAGCTCGCCTCCAGCCGCGCTGGCCGCGAGCTCGCGCAGGCGACGCTCGACAAGACCGACGTGCGCGCGCCGTTCGACGGCGTCGTCGTGCTGAAGGACGCCGAGGTCGGCGAAGTCGTCTCCCCCAACGTCGCCGGCGGCACGACCGCGCGCGGCGCCGTCTGCACGATGGTCGACTTCGACTCGCTCGAAGTGCAGGCCAACGTGCCGGAGACCACGCTCGCCTCGGTGCGGCAAGGCGCGCCGGCCGACGTGTTCCTCGACGCCTACCCCGACGAACGCTACGCCGGCGTCGTCGACCGCATCTGGCCGACCGCCGACCGGCAGAAGGCCACCGTCGAGGTGCGCGTCAAGCTGCTGCGCAAGGACGAGCGGCTGCGCCCCGAGATGGGCGTGCGCATCGTCTTCCGCGCCGCCGACGCGCCCGAGCCGACGGCTGGCGAGACGCCGCGCATCGTGGTGCCCGAGCCAGCGCTCACCACCGTCGACGGCGTCGTCGGCGCGTTCGTGCTCGACGGCGACGTCGCGCGCTTCCGCAAGCTGACGACCGGCGAACGCAAGGGCGGCCGCGTGGTCGTCGAACAGGGCCTGCTGAAGGACCAGCGCATCGTGCTGGCGCCGCCGCCCGCCCTGCGCGATGGCGACCGCGTCCGCGTGCAGACCGATTGATCCCCCGCGACGCGACCGCCGCCGCCGCGCCCGAGCCACCTCATCCCACCATGGCCGAAGCCATCCAACTCCGCTCCGTCACCAAGGCCTACCAGCGCGCGGGCGAGACCCTGCGCGTGCTCGACGAACTCGAGCTGACGATGGCGGGCGGCACCTTCTACGCGCTGATGGGCCCGTCGGGCTCCGGCAAGACGACGCTGCTGAACCTCGTCGGCGGCCTCGACCACGCCGACACCGGCGCCGTGATGGTCGGCGACGTCGATCTCACGCGCCTCGGCGGCAGCGAGCTGGCTGCCTGGCGCGCCGGCAACGTCGGCTTCGTCTTCCAAGGCTTCAACCTGCTGCCTGTGCTGACCGCGCGCGAGAACGTCGAACTGCCGCTGCAGCTGACGCCACTGTCGCGCCGCCAGCGCCGTGAACAGGCCGAGCGCGCCCTGCAGCTCGTCGGCCTCGGCGATCGCATGGACCACAAGCCGCGCGAGCTGTCGGGCGGGCAGGAGCAGCGCGTCGCGATCGCGCGCGCGATCGCCACCGACCCGCAGGTCATCCTCGCCGACGAGCCGACCGGCGACCTCGACCGCAACACCGCCGACGCCGTGCTGCAGCTGCTGCAGCGGCTCAACCGCGAGCTCGGCAAGACCATCCTGATGGTCACGCACGACCCGCAGGCCGCCGGCTACGCCGACAAGATCATCCACCTCGACAAGGGCAAGCTCGGGCGCATCGAGACCAACCCGGGGAGGGGCTGAGCGATGCCCTGGAAGCTGCTCTGGCGCAACGTCGTCGGCCACCCGGTGCGCTCGCTGCTGACCGTCGGCGCGGTCGCCGTCGCGGTGTTCCTCGTCTGCGTGCTCGACGCCGTGACCAGCGGCCTGACGCGCACGCTCGACGCGGCGTCGGCCAACCGCCTGCTGGTGCAGTCGGCGGTCAGCCTGTTCGTCGACCTGCCGCTCTCCTACCAGCAGAAGATCGCGTCGGTGCCCGGCGTCGAGGCGATCTGCAAGTGGCAGTGGTTCGGCGGCCGCTACGAGCAGGACAAGGGCGGCTTCTTCGCGCAGTTCGGCATCGACGCCGACAGCTTCCTGCCGAGCTACCCCGAGATGAAGGTCGTCCGCGGCAGCTACGACGACTTCAAGAAGCAGCGCACCGCGTGCTGCGTCGGCGACGAGCTCGCCGACAAGTACGGCTGGCAGGTCGGCCAGACCGTGCCGATCAACGGCACGATCTTCACGCGCACCGACGGCAGGCCGTGGGAGTTCACCATCGCCGCGATCTACCACAGCGACTCGCCGGCGGTCGACAACCAGACGATGTGGTTCCAGTTCGACTACCTGCGGGAGTCGCTGGAGCAGGGCGGCGCCGAGGGCCCGCTCGGCGTCGGCGTCTACATGCTGCGCATGGCGCCGGGCACCGACCCGGTGGCGGTGCAGCAGGCCGTCGACGCGATGTTCGAGAACGGGCCGCAGCGCGTGCAGACGACCACCGAGGCGGAGTTCAACCGCCAGTTCATCTCGATGCTCGGCGACGTGCCGACGCTGCTGCAGCTGATCGGCGGCGCCGTGCTGTTCGCGATCTTCTTCGCCGTGCTCAACACCATGCTGATGGCCGGGCGCGAACGCACGCGCGACCTCGGCGTGATGAAGGCGCTCGGCTTCACCGACCGCGCGACCGGCATGCTGCTGGTCGCCGAGTCGCTGCTGCTGTGCGGGCTCGGCGCCGCGGCCGGCATCGGCCTCGGGCTGCTGGCCGAGGCGCCGTTCGCCGTGGCGACCGCGACCTTCCTGCCGGGCTTCGGCTTCGACGAGCGCACGCTGCTGCTCGGCGCCGGCATCGCCGTCGCCGTCGGCCTCGTCGCCGGCGTGCTGCCTGGACGGCGCGCCGCGCGCCTGACCGCCATCGCGGCGCTGCGGGAGGTCGGCTGATGGCCCTCGTCCCCCTCCGCTACAACCTGCGCAGCCTGTTCGTGCGCAGCAGCGCCACCGCGCTGACCGTGTGCGCCATCGGCGCCACCGTCGCGGTGCTCGCCGGCATGCTGTCGCTGCAGCAGGGTTTCGCCACGCTGTTCCAGGAACGCGGCCGCGGCGACGTCGCCGTGTTCCTGCGCAAGGGCGCCACCTCCGAAGGCGAGTCCGGCCTGACGCGCGAGCACTGCGACATCCTCCGCACGGAGGTGCCCGAGGTCGCGCGCGACCCGAAGGGCGCACCGCTCGCCAGCGCCGAGTTGTTCCTCGCCGTGCGCCTGCGCAAGTTCGACGGCGGCGAGACCAACGTCGCCATCCGCGGCGTCGAGCCGATGTCGTTCGCGGTGCAGGGCGACGACCTGCGCATCGTCGAGGGCCGGCGCTGCGAGCCGGGCACCGACGAACTGATCGTCGGCGAAGGCCTGCTCGACCGCATCGCCAACTGCCGCGTCGGCGACGTGCTCCGCATCAACACCGTCACCTTCCGCATCGTCGGCACGTTCGCCGGCAAGGGCGGCTACCGCAGCGAGATCTGGGGCGACCTCGACCGGCTCGGCAAGGCGCTCGAGCGGCCGGTCGCCAGCCGCATCGTCGCCGTCGTCCGGCCGGACACCGACTTCGCGGCGCTGACCGAGCGCTACGCCAGCGACCTGCGCGTGCAGCCCAAGGTGCAGAGCGAGCGCGAGTACCTCAAGAGCCAGACCGGGGACCTGTCGCAGCGCTTCACGCTGCTCGGCGGCTTCCTCGCCGTGATCATGGGCATCGGCGCGATCTTCACCGGCACCAACTCGCTGCTCGGCACGATCAGCGCGCGCTCGCACGAGATCGGCATCCTCAAGGCGGTCGGCTACCGGCCGTTCGCGATCTTCGTCTCGTTCCTGTTCGAGGCCGTGCTGCTCGGCGTGCTCGGCGGACTGGCCGGCTGCCTGCTCGTGCTGCCGTTCCAGGGCGCTGAGACCGGCACGATGAACCAGACCTTCTCGGAGGTCACGTTCGCGTTCCGCACGACGCTGCCGGTGATGCTCGACGCGATCGCGTTCGCCGCGGCGCTCGGGCTGCTGGGCGGCATGGTGCCGGCGTGGCGCGCTGCGCGCATGACGCCGACGCAAGCGCTGCGGCGCGCCTGACGGCATCGTGCGCGCCGTCCTCGGCCTGTATCGCGACGCCTTCGGCGGCCTGCCACGGTTGACGTGGCTGTTGTGCGCGGCGGCGTTCCTCAACCGCTGCGGCTCGATGGTCGTGCCGTTCCTCGGCCCGTACCTGAAGGCGAAGTTCGGCCTCGCCGCCGCCGACGCCGGCCTCGTCGTCAGCCTGTACGGCGTCGGCGCGATCCTCGGCAGCTGGCTCGGCGGCGCGCTGACCGACCGCATCGGCCCGGTGCGCCTGCAGGTCGGCGCGCTCACCGCGTCGGCGAGCTGGATGCTGCTGATGACGCAGTGCGCGACGCTGGCGACGCTCGTGCCGGCGATCTTCGTGCTCGGCCTGCTCAACGACGCCTTCCGGCCGGGCAGCAACACCGCCGTGGCGCAGAGCGTGCCGCCCCACCTGCGGCGCAAGGCGCTCTCGCTCAACCGCTTCGCCCTCAACCTCGGCTGGGCGTGCGGGCCGACGATCGGCGGCCACCTCGTCGAACTCGACTTCGTCTGGATGTTCGTCGCCGACGGCGCCACCTGCGCGCTCGCCGCCTTCTGGCTGGCGCAGGTGCTGCGGCAGTGGGCGCCCGTGGCCGGCGCGGCGGCGAGCGAAGCAGCGGTCGAAGCGGCGACGGCGGCACCCGCGCCTGCCGCAGCGAGCCCGTGGCGCGACGGCCACTTCGTGCGGTTGATGGTCGCCAACACCTTCGTGCTGCTGGCGTTCATGCAGTACTTCGCCACCGGCACGCGCGTGTTCGTCGACCAGGGCTGGGGCGAGGCCGACGTCGGCTGGTTCCTCGCCGTCAACCCGATCCTGATCGCGCTGTTCGAGATGCCGGCCGTGCATGCGCTGCGCGCGCGCAAGACGCTGCCGGCGATCGCGGTCGGCGCGCTGGTGATCGGGCTCGGCTACCTGTGCTTCCTGCTGCCGTGGGGCGGGCTGGCGATCGTGCTCGGCATGGCGGTGGTCGCCGGCGGCGAGCTGCTGCAGATGCCGATGCTCGGCGCGCACGTCAACGACGTCGCGCCCGACCGCGCGCGCGGCGCCTACAACGGCGCCTACGGCGTCAACTTCACCTTCGCGCTGGTGCTCGAGCCCGCGCTGGGCGGGCTGGTCTACGACCGCTTCGGCGCCGACGCGCTGTGGTGCTCGTGCGCTGGCATGGGCGCGATCGGCGCGCTGCTGTTCGCCGCCGAGGCGGCGCGGGCGCGGCGCA
>JBEITC010000040.1:0-15040 GCA_040375075.1 Planctomycetota bacterium
CGGGTCGCGCTCCGCGCGGCGCGCGTGTTGGCTGGGTCGCCGCCGCAACGCGGGGGGCGACGTAGGGCGAATCGGAGCAGCCAGCCCGCTGCGGCGGCTGCGGGTCGCGCTGCGCGCGACGCGATCCGGCGGCTTGCGAGCCTGCGCTAGACTCCCGCGGTGAGCGCGCTGCGCACGATCCTGCACGCCGACATGGACGCGTTCTACGCGGCCATCGAGCAGCGCGACCATCCGGAGTGGCGTGGCAAGCCGGTGATCGTCGGCGGCGCCGGGCCGCGGCAGGTGGTGAGCACCGCCAGCTACGAGGCGCGCAAGTTCGGTGTGCGCTCGGCGATGCCGGGCGTGCGCGCCAAGCAGCTGTGCCCGCACGGCGTCTTCGTCGCGCCGCGCATGGATGCCTACGAAGCCGTGTCGGCGCAGGTGCGCGCGGTGTTCGACCGCTACACCGACCTGGTCGAGCCGTTGTCGCTCGACGAAGCGTTCCTCGACGTCACCGGCAGCCGGGCGCTGTTCGGTGACGGTCCGACGATCGCGGCGCGCATCAAGGAGGAGGTGCGCGCCGCGACGCAGTTGACCGTCTCGGTCGGCGTCGCGACGTCGAAGTACGTCGCCAAGGTCGCCAGCGACCTCGACAAGCCCGACGGCCTCGTCGTCGTAGCGCCCGGCGACGAGCGCGCGTTCCTGGCGCCGCTGCCGGTCGCGCGCTTGTGGGGCGTCGGCCCGGCGACGCAGCAGCAGCTCGAACGGGCTGGCCTGCGCTTGATCGGCGACGTGCAATCGCGCAGCGAGCGCGATCTCGTCGCCGCGTTCGGCGCGAACCTCGGCGAGCACCTGCACACGCTCGCCAACGGCCTCGACGCGCGGCCGGTGGAGTCCGAGCGCGACGCGAAGTCGCTCGGCCACGAGCTGACGTTCGCCGAGGACCTGACCACCGAGGACGAAGTGCACGGCGTGTTGCTGCAGCTCGCCGACATGGTGGGCCGTCGCCTGCGACGGCAGGGCGTGCGCGGCGGCGTCGTGCGGCTCAAGCTGCGCTACGGCGACTTCACGACCTTCACGCGCCAGCGCGCCGTGCCGGCGACCGACGACGACCTGGTGCTCGCCGGCGTCGCCCGCGAGTTGCTCGCCGCCTGCTGGGACCGCGCGCGCGGCGTTCGTCTGCTCGGCGTCACTGCGGCGGCGCTGGCGCCAGCAGGCGTGCCGGCGCAGCGCACGCTGTTCGACGGCAACCCGCGCAAGCGCGGATCGCTGCTGCAGGCGATGGACGCGATCCGCGACCGGCACGGCGACGAGGCGGTCCGGCGCGCCGGCGAGCGGCGGCGAACGACGCCGTTCGGCCCGGACGGCGCGCCGCAAGCGGGGCCGGGCGAACCCGCCGATTCCTAGCCGGATCTGCGGGGCTTCCCGCATGTTGGCGGTCGAAATGCGCCCTCTGGCGTAGTGTCGGCGTCGCTATCCTGGGCACGATGTCTGCCAACCTTGGATAAAAGGGAATGGCCGGCCGATGGAAGACCGGATCGAAGGAAGCCAAGTCATGAGTCCGATGCCCAGCCCGCAGTCTGTCCCGCGCGACGGCCTGTCCGCCGGCGGCAGCCTTGCCGCGGCGGCGCTCGACGCCATGGCGGCGAGCGTCTGCGTGCTCGATGGGCGCGGCATCATCCTGTTCGTCAACGGCACGTGGCGCGACTTCGTGCGCAAGAACGGCGGCGATCCGCGCTTCACCTGCGAAGGCGCTGACTACCTCGGCGCCTGCGAGTGCGTGATCGACACGCAAGCGAGCGGTGAGATCGGCGAGTTCCAGCGGCGGCTGGGCGAAGTGCTCGCGGGCCGGCTCGACGGCTTCCAGCACGAGTATCCGTGCCACAGCCCGGAGCAGAAGCGTTGGTACGTCGCCTCGGTGTCGCGCTGCGACGGTCCGGGCGCGGCGCGCGCGGTCGTCG
This sequence comes from Planctomycetota bacterium, assembly GCA_040375075.1. Lineage (GTDB taxonomy): Bacteria > Planctomycetota > UBA1135 > UBA1135 > UBA2386 > UBA2386. The sequence goes on from JBEITC010000040.1 coordinate 1,941, forward strand.
TGCACGAGGACGTGACGGCCTTGTGGGCGGTGAAGGAGCGGCTGCGTGAACGCGGCGCGCTGCTGCAGGATCTCGCCGAGTCGATGCCCGGCGTCGTCTTCCGTTTCGTCGCCGGGCCGCGCCGGGAGCCGCTGTTCCTGCACGTCGGCGATGGCGCCCGCGAACTCTTCGAGCTGAGCGCCGAGCTGCTGCGCGCGCAGCCCGACCAACTGGCGCTGTGCGTCGACGAGCGCGAGCGCACGGCCTTCGCCGGTTCCCTCGGCCGCGCCGTCGCCGCCGGCCACGACTGGGAGCACGGGTTCGCGATCACGACCCGCTCGGGCGCGCGCAAGCACGTGCACGCCGTCGCGCGCGCGCGCAAGGGCCCCGACGGCGTCGTCGCCTGGACCGGCGTGTTCACCGACGTCACCGCGCGCAAGCAGTACGAACTGTGGTTCGCCGAGAGCGAAGCCAAGTTCCGCACGCTGTACGAGACCTCGCCGACCGGCGTCGTCTACCAGGACGCCAACGGACTCATCACCGACGCCAACCCGGCGGCGCAGCGCATCCTCGGCCTCACCTTCGACCAGATGCAGGGCCGCACGTCGATCGACCCGCGCTGGCGCGCCGTGCGCGAGGACGGCAGCGAGTTCCCTGGCGATCAGCACCCGTCGATGGAGGCGCTGCGCACCGGCCTGCCGGTCCGCAACGTCGTCATGGGCGTGCACGTCCCGGATCGCGAGCAGGCGTGGATCCTGATCAACGCCATCCCGATCATGAAGAACGGGCGCATCGACTACGTGTACGCCAGCTTCGAGGACATCACCGAGCGCCGCGCGCTCGCCAACGAGCTTCGCCAGCAGGCGCTGACCGACTCGCTGACCGGCGTGCCGAACCGACGCAGCTTCCTGCAGCGGCTCGAGGCCGAGCTCGCGCGCGTGAAGCGTCGCCCCGAGATCCAGAGCAGCGTGCTCGCGATCGACCTCGACTACTTCAAGCGCGTCAACGACGAGCTCGGCCACGCCGCCGGCGACGAGGTGCTCAAGCACTTCGCCGGCATCGCGACCGCGACGGTGCGCCGCGCCGACGTCGTCGGCCGCAGCGGCGGCGAGGAGTTCCTGGTGATGCTGCCGGACACCAACCTTGCCGAGGGGCGGTTGCTGGCCGATCGCCTGCGCCGGGCCGTCGTCGAGAGCCCGGCGAACCTCGGCGACCAGGCGGTGCCGTTCACGGTCAGCATCGGCATCGCCGTGCTGTCGCCCGACGACATCAGCATCGACGCGGCGCTCGCGCGCGCCGACCGCGCGCTCTACGACGCCAAGCGCTCGGGCCGCAACATGGTCCGGCCGTGACGGCGCGCGGCGGATAGGCTCCGCCGCGCATGAGCGACCTGCGTCCCCGCTTCTTCCGCCAGGACGCCGCCGGCGTCACCCCGGGCGGCCACTACTCGCACGCCGTCGCCGCCGGCGGCTTCGTGTTCGTCTCCGGCCAGTTGCCGGTGCCGCCTGGCGGCGCCGCCGATCCGGCGATGCCGATGCGGCAGCAGACGACGCTCGCGCTGCAGAACCTCGAGCGCGCGCTGGCCGCCGCCGGCGCCAAGCCGACCGACGTCGTCAAGGTGACGGCGTGGCTCGCGTCCGAGGACGACTGGGACGACTTCGACGCGGCGTACGCGCAGTTCTTCGGCGACCACCGTCCGGCGCGCGCCGCGGTGCCGGTGGGGCGGCTCTACGACGGCCTGCGGCTCGAGATCGAGGCGGTCGCCTTCGTCGGCGGCCGCTGACCGGCGCGCAGGAAGCGCGGGCGCGCGCCAGCGCCGGCGGCTGGATCCGTCGCGCCATGATGGCCGATCGGGCGCCTCGCGTGACGGCGAGTGCGGAGCAAGGTGCGTCAGGACTCCAGTCCGACCTTCTTGTCCACCACGCGATCATGGAAGAGCCACAGGAACCAGATGACCACCTGCGCGCCTGCGGCGACCAAGGGATGCCACAGGGCGGTCACCGTGCACGTCAGGTACAGCAGGAAGCCCGTCTTGCTCTGCTTGAGCAGCGCCTCCACGGCTCGCCTGGAGTCCGGATACGAGAGCGACGCCGCGGTCTTGTAGAAGTTGATCCAGCTGAGGCTCGAGAGGAGCGTGAGCAGCGAAAAGACGAAGACTGCAGGGCTTGCCGTGTCCGTGAACAAGAACTCAGCCATCAGGTTGGTGGCGAACGGCAGGAGCACGATGGTCAGCAGCAACAGCGCATTCGCCCGGATGAACGTCGGCGAGCTCTTCTCCACCAGCTTCATGGTGGAGTGGTGCCCGTTCCACGTGGTGAGGATGATCAGGAAGCTCAGCAGGAAGCACAGCAACTCCGGCGCGAGCTCCGTCATCGCCTTCCAGAAGTCGGCCGTGTCGGCGACATCGCTGGCTGCCGGCGTGACGAGATTCACCGCGAGCAAGGTGAGCGCGAAGGCGAAGACGTCGTCGCAGAAGCCTTCCAGGCGGCAGTTGACGCCGGCGCCGGAAGCCCTGTTGGTGATGGCCATGAATGGAGACGCCAGGGTCGGATCCGTCGAGCCTCCTCGGTCGAGGGAGCCGCAGCGCATCCACTTTGGCGGGAAAGCGGCAATCTTCGGGGAGTCCGTCCGCTGCGGCAAGCACGGTGGCCATGGGCCCGCGCGCGCCGGTCGCCGTCAGCGCCGACAGGCTTCCAGCCAGCCCATGCCGAAGCGCTCGTCGGGCTCGAGGTAGTGGCCCTCGCTCCACTCGTTGAGCGACGCCACCAGCACGAGCGGATCGTCGACGCCGCCGACCGGCGAGCGGAAGGCGCGGGCGCGCGCCAATGCGTTGGCGAAGCGCTCGGGATGCTCGCCGGTGACCACCGGCCACCACGGGTACTTGTCGGGCCGCGCGTCGCCGAAGTCGGCGCCGCGCGCGCTCGCGTCCCAGCCGGTCGCGACGGCGGGCATGTACGGCAGGCCGGCGCGCTCGGCGAACGCCGGCCACATCTGCGCGCGCAGCGCCGCCAGCGTCGCGTCGTGCTGCTCGAACGGCCCCTTCCAGTCCGGCAGGAAGACGTAGTGCGTCACGCTGTCGAAGCCGATGGCGCGCACGAGCGGCAGCGCGTCGGCGTTCGGCTCGATCGCCGCGAGGTGCAGGTCGCGATGGCCGTGGTCGGCGAGCCAGCGCCGCGCCGCCGTCACCGCCGCGCGCGCGCCATCGACGCCGAGTTCCTTGGCGAAGAACGTCGAGTCGAAGATCGACAGGTAGCTGCGGCCGCCGACGGTCAGGTAGTTGGGCCGCGCGAAGTAGTTGCTCGCCAGCATCGCGACGAAGCGCACGAAGTCGTCGACGTCGCTCGGCACGAAGCGGCTCGGATCGAGCACCGGCAGGTCGGCGCGCGTCACCGGCAGCACGCGCCGCGGCATGCGGTTGGCCCACATGCACGCGAACGGGGCCGTGCCGCCGACCGCCGAACGCAGGAAACCCTCGTCGAGCCCCTGCTCGAACACACGCTTGCCGCGGCACCAGAACACGCCGAACACGAATGCGTCGATGCCGTGCGCGAGCGCGAGCTGCAGGCGCTGGCCGAGCGCGACCGGATCACGGTCGTCGTACGCGCCGAGCAGCGGCGCCTTGGGCTGTCGATGGCCCGGGAAGCGCGGCCGGCAGCCGGCGACCAGTTGCCACTCGGTGAAGCCGGGGTGGAACGCGGCGTCGCGCTCGGGGATCGGGTGCCACCCGGAGTAGACGTAGGCCGCCGTGCGCATCTGCGTGGTGAGGGATAGCGGACGCCGTCGGCCCCGCCAACCCTGTCGTCAATGCCTCATCCGCTCCGACGGCGCGTCGCGACACGATCGGATCCATCGGCGAGCCGGGTGACGATGGTGGGGGGCAACCTTGGCGCAGGGGTGACAGCCGGCGCGGGACGGACGCGTCTTGGCCCACCTGGTCCATGTCAGGACGTGGCGCGTCGCGTTGGCGCCGCGCCGCCGTCGTCGGCCCAGCGCATCATCTCGGCGGTCGCCGGCGGCTCGCGCCGCGTGGCGTTCACTTCACCGCGCGCAGCTTCCTGCGGCCGCGGCTGCGAGGAACCATCGGTCGATGGCTGCGGCATGGCCTTCTGTTCGTCGTGTCGTGTCACGGTCGTCGCTCTCGATAGGTCCAACGAAACCATCGGATCTCAGGGCAGCGACTGTGGGGCTTGGGCCTGCGGTGCGGCTGAAAGCGGAGTGAAATCACCTTCATGCGAAGGTCGGAACCGCCTGCGTGCACCTCGGCGCTGGCCCGAGAATGAGGCGAGTTGCGTGCTGCGGGCCGTCGGCGAGCAGGCACATGTGCGCCGGCGCGGTGGGCAAGGCCACGCCTGCGAGTTCGATCCTGGCGATGACGCGGGAGTGGCCGTCCAGAGCCCCAGCCGCCACGAGCTACCGGATTTTGCCCCGAACACTTCGAGCTCGAAGTGGCGCCAGCTACGAGGAGCGCACGGATCGAGAGGAACGTTGGCGCCGGCAGACCGCGCTTGCCGCCAAGCCTCGCGGCGACGAGGGCGACGGTAGCCGCCAACGGTTCGTCGCAGTTCCAACGCCGCACGTGCTGGTCGCTGCGCTCGAAGATGGCGAGCAGGTCTGTATCGAGGCGGCTGTCGCTGTGAGTCCGAAGGCGCGGGCCAGCCCGCGAAGCTTCGGCGGGCGCGAAGGGGACCACCGGACAGGTCGGCAGTCGCTGGTGGAAGCGTCCCGGTGGCGCGGATCGTGCCTTCGCGCTGGCACGCTCGTCGCCGTCGCCACGCGTCGACCGTGGGCTGCGACCCGTCACGCGCCGCACACGCCCGCGCGCAGGCTCTCCTCGTCCGGGCATGCGCCATCGCTCCATACGGCGATCATGAGATCGGGCTGTAAGGCCCATGCTCGTGCGCCGAAGAGCCCAGGTGAGCCCCATGCGCGGCGGCTCAAATGTGCACAGACCGTCGCGGCAGCGCCCCTATCCTTGGGTCTTCTTCGAGGAAGAGAGAATGAGAATCCTGCTGATCGATCACGACGTCGCGACGGCGCAGACTCTGCGAGTCAGTCTCGAGCAGCACGGCTACATCGTCGACTTGGCGACCAGATCCGATGCTGGCGAAGAAGCGGCCATCGTCGACCACCACGACGTCGTCGTGCTGGTCGGCGACCCGGCCGGGCTCGACGCTGCTCGTATGTGCCGCGAACTGCGGCAGCAGAAGCTGCGGACGCCCATCCTCGTGCTGTCGACGCCCGGCTCCACCGCGGCGAAGATCGCTGGACTGGACGCTGGCGCCGACGACTGCCTGAGCAGGCCGTTCCAACTCGACGAACTGCTGGCGCGGCTGCGTAGCCTGCTGCGACGCTCGCAGTCCTCGGAAGGCAGGGTCCTTCGCGCGGGCCGGCTGATCATGGACCTGCACGAACATCGCATCACCTCGGATGGCGCGCTGATCAGGCTCTCAGCGAAGGAATTCGCCCTGCTCGAGTTCCTCATGCGCAATCCCCGGCGTCTCCTGACGCGGACCATGATCAGCGAGAGCGTTTGGGACATGAACTACGAGGCAAGCAGCAATGTCATCGACGTCTACATCTCGTCGTTACGGCGAAAGATACGGTTCGACGGCGCCCTGCCGCACATCGAGACGGTGATCGGCTGCGGCTACCGCTTCGTGGACGGTGCCGAAGTCGGCGAGGCCGGCGAAGCGTTGCCGCCGCGAGAACGAACGTTGTCGTCCTGATGCGCAGCGGCGCGACGCGGCGCGCCGATTTCATCGCGCACTCACCGAGTCCTCAGGCCGGAAAGCTAGATCGAGAGTCGCGCCAACCGCGGAAGCCGTCCTGGCTCGAGTTCACTTCGAGCTCGATCCAGCGACGTCCTTCGCCGAAGCCAAGGCCTCCGCGGCACGCTCGTGCCGACGGTCGCCGAGGCTTGGTTCGGCCGTGTTGCCATCGCGCAACCAGGAGTCTGCAATGACCTACCTTCCGACCGTTCCACTGCTGCTGACCTTCGTCAGCGGCTTCGTCGCCGCCCAGGAGACGCCGCCGCAGCCCACCCAGGCCGCCGTGCCGCATCGCCTGGAGGTGGTCCGCTGCAAGGCCAGCAACTTGATCGGCTGCGCCGTCACCAACCCGAAGAACGAGCGCCTGGGCGAGATCCGGGACATCGTCATCGACAACCGCAACCAACGCGTCGCCTACGCGGTCGTCGCCTTCGGCGAGGCGCTCGGCTCTGGCGACAAGTACTTCGCCCTGCCGTGGCGCCTGCTCGAGATCGCGCAGCGCAGCAGCGACGACACTCCGCGCGTCACGCTCGGATGCGACATCGAGAAGCTGAAGGCGGCGCCGGGCTTCAACGAGGACAGCTGGCCCGACATGGCGAATCCGAGCTGGGCCAGCAAGGTCGACCAGCACTACCGCGGTCAAAAGGAGGCCGCCGTGCCCGCCGATGCGTCGGCGCCGAAGGGCAGCGCCAAGGATGGCGCGAGCGGCGCCGCCAAGCCGCCTGCGAGCGGCCTGTCAGCGCATCGTCGCTTCTCGCAGATCCTCGGCGCCCGCGTGACCAACGTCCGGAGCGAACACATCGCGGACGTCGAGGACCTCGTGATCGGCGTCGAGGCAGCGCATGTCGACGGCGTGCTGCTCAGCTTCTGCGGCGCGCCCGGCGCTGGCGAGAGCGTTGCGCTGGTGCCTACCGAGGCGCTGACCTTCGAAGCCGCCAAGCGCGACTACGTGCTGCCTTGCAGTCCGGAGCGGCTCGCAGCCATGGCCTTGAAGGACGGCAAGTGCGCCTCGCTCGGCAGTGACGCGTGGCTGACGACTGGTCGCGAGGCCTGCCGCGTGGCGCGCGAGGAGAGCGACGCGAAGGGTTGGACCGTGGTGAAGGACGCAAACGCGCACGCAACACGGAATGCGAAGTACGAGATGAACAAGGTCGCGACGATGCGCGGCGCCATCGTCACCGTCGGCACCGTTGCGAACGTCGACACGTCGGAGGATCTGGTGCGCTTGCGCATCCGCCTCGAGGACGATCGCGAGGTCGTGGTCCACGCCGGCCCGGTGTCGTTCCCGCCGCAACGCCTGCTGGACCTGCTGCCGGGCCGCCGCGTGCTCGTCGTCGGAGCTCCGAGCGTGTTCGACGGGCGCCCGGTCGTGCTGGCCGGGGAACTCGAGGTGAACGGCAAGTCGGTCTCGTTGCGCGACCCATACGGCGTGCCGACCTGGCTCGCCGGCAAGTGAAGTCGCTCCGCGGCGTTCGCCCCGGGCGAGCGCTGCGCGGCGTGCCTGTCCTGTCCGTGATGCTGGTCTCGGTGCGTCGCCGACGCGCCGGGTCGGCCGCCGCCGCTGGGCCGAGCCCGATGCGGCGGCGCGACCGTTCCTTTGTGTGCCGCCATGACCACGATCGTCCACAGTGTCGTAGCGCTTGCTTCCGCCCGTGACGCCTACGCTCAGTGGTCGCGTCTCGAGCATTTCCCCGGGTTCATGGACGGCGTGCGTGAAGTGCGCCGAATCGACGAGCATCGGCAACAATGGCGCGTGTGCCTCGCCGGCCTCGACCGCGAATTCGAGGCCATCATCGTGGAACAGATTCCCGACCGACGCATCGCGTGGCAGTCGCTCAGTGGGGCGCTGCAAAACGGTGAAGTGACGTTCGACCGACTCGGGGACGCCGTCTGCCGGATCACCGTGCGCGTCGAGTACGCACCGGACGGGCTCGTGGAGATCCTGGGATCGATGCTCGGGGTGCTTTCGCGCGGGGTGCGCCAGGACCTGCGGAGTTTCGCAGCGCACCTGCGAGCGAAAGTGGTTGCCGGTGGCGCAGCGCCGGCTCGGCTGGCGTTGGTCGTGGCCGCCGAGTAGGTGACGAGTCAGTTCGCGTCGGCCTTCGGCCTGCTGCCGAGCGAGGCCCGGAGGCGTCCGTGTCGCCGTGACGGTGGATCGGTGCCCGTTGGCGCCTGTGCCGTGCAGGCGCAAGGTGACGCCGGCAACAAGGCGTCGTGCGAGGTTGTCGAGCGCGCAAGTGAGCGTGCAATGACGGGTCTACGACGGGTCGAGGAACAGGAATGAATGCACATCGGATCGATGACGACTGCTTGGGAGAGGTCCGCGTTCCCGTGGAGCGTCTCTGGGGCGCGCAGACACAGCGCTCCCTGGAGAACTTCCGAATCTCTCGGGAGCGCATGCCGCCAGAGCTCATCCATGCGCTCGCACTCGTCAAGCGTTCGTGCGCGCTGGTCAACGAAGCGCTCGGGTTGATGCCATCGGACAAGGCTCGAGCGATCGCCGCAGCTGCAGACGAAGTGCTCGCCGGCAGGCACGACGGTGAGTTCCCTCTCGTGGTCTGGCAGACGGGTTCCGGCACGCAGACCAACATGAACGTCAACGAGGTGCTCGCGAACCGCGCAGGCGAACTGCTTGGTGGCGAGCGGGGCGCCCTGTCTCCGGTGCATCCGATCGAGGACGTCAACTTCGGGCAGTCTTCGAACGACGTGTTTCCAACAGCGATGAACATCGCTGCGGCGATCGCGTTGCACGGACGGCTGCTGCCGGAACTGCGCAGGCTGCGTGACGTGTTCGTGGCGAAGGCCAAGGAGCACGAGGACCTCGTCAAGATCGGGCGTACGCATCTGCAAGACGCGACGCCGCTCACCTTGGGGCAGGAGATCTCCGGTTGGGCCTCGCAGCTGGACCACGGCATCCACCACGTCCGGGACTCGCTGCCACATCTTCATGAGCTGGCGATCGGCGGCACTGCCGTCGGAACCGGTCTCAACACCCATCCCGAGTTCGCCGAGCGTGTGGCTGGCGATCTTGCCGATGTGACGGGCCTGCCGTTCGTGCCTGCGCAGAACAAGTTCGAGGCGCTCGCGGCAAACGATGCATTGGTGCACGCGCACGGCGCCCTGAAGGCGGTCGCGGCCTCGCTGACCAAGATTGCCAATGACGTCAGGTGGCTTGCGAGCGGGCCACGCTGCGGACTCGGCGAGATCGCGATCCCCGAGAACGAGCCGGGTAGCTCCATCATGCCGGGAAAGGTCAATCCGACGCAGGCTGAAGCGATGACGATGCTCTGCGCACAGGTGCTCGGCAACGATGTCGCGATCAACGTCGGAGGCGCGTCGGGGAACTTCGAGCTCAACGTCTTCAAGCCGCTCATCGCCCACAACTTCCTGCAGAGCGTGCGACTGCTCGCGGATGGCGCCATGAGTTTCCGCGAGAAGTGTGCGGTGGGTCTCGAGCCGCGGCGCGATCGGATCGCCGAGCTTCTTGGTCAGTCGCTCATGCTCGTCACGGCGCTCACGCCGCACATCGGCTACGAGCGAGCCGCCGTCATCGCGCGAAAGGCCCATGCGGAAGGCACGACGCTGAGACGGGCCGCCGTTGCGATGGGTGTCGACGGCGCAAGGTTCGACGCGTGGGTCCGGCCGGAGAACATGGTGCGAGGCGGCTTGGCGTGAGTCTGGCCGGTGCGAAGCAGTGCCAAGGCTTGGATGGCGAGCATGGCGACGATCTGGAATCGTCCGGTCATGAGGTTCGACGTGCGCCAAGCTCCGAGGTTGGCGCGCGCACGCGGCTGCAACGCGCAAGAGCATTGGCACAAGGGCGTCGCTTCTCGCTCGAGTTGCGGACGAGTTCGAGCGTTCGACGGTGTCGTGGCTGCCCATGGATCCCGTTCGCGCGGGCGCCAAGTCGGGGGCATGCGCAGAATCTGCTCAGTCGCTCGGGCCGCCGGCCGGAGCAGGTCGGTGATTTGGCATGCGGCTGCCGTGTCTGGCCGGTCGTCCAGTGGGATGCACGGCGCCGAGTGCACCAGCCACCTTGGAGCGTCGGTCCCGACGCGCCACCAGTCGCGCCGAAGGATTGGCTGGACGAGGCGCGAGCTTGCGATCGTCGGCATGGATGGCGTCGTCGAGGTCGCTCTCGCCCGGTCGGCGCCGGTCGCGACGGGTGGCTTCGTCGTGCGGCTTTGTTCCGGTCGCCGCACCGTCTTGGCGCCTCGCGGGGTCCTTTCCGGGCGCGCGCCGCTGCCTGGCGTCGATCGCGCGGGCGCTTGCGACGCTGGGGATCCGGGCGGTGCCGGGCAGGCGGGCTGCCGGGCGCCGCCGGCGCGGGAAGGCCGTTGCCGAGGGGGGCTTCGTTGCGGCGTGACGTCGGTGGGCGGTGTCTTGGTCCCGAGCGCTGGGGCCGCGTTGCTCCGCCTGGACTGTCCCCGCGGCCCCCCGTCCCAGACAATCCTCCCAGCCGTGCAGCCCCGCGACCTGTTCGAGATCCTGATGCGCGAGCACATCGACTCGGTGCGCGCGTTCCTGCTCTCGTCGCTGCGGGACGCCGTCGCCGCCGAGGACGTGCTGCAGGAGACCTTCCTGGTCGCGTGGCGCATCCTCGACCGGTACGACCGCAAGCTGCCGTTCGGTCCGTGGGTCCGCGGCATCGCCGCCAAGCTGCTGCTGAACCACCGCCGCAAGCTCGGCCGCAGCCGCGTGCACTACTGCGACGACGAGGTGCTCGGCCGCATCGACGAGGGCTTCCGCGACTTCGCGCGCATCCCGGCGGACACCTTCGACGAGAGCCTGGACGCGCTGCGCGACTGCATGGCGCGGTTGACCGGACCGCAGCGCGAGTCGATCGTGCTGCACTACGAACACGGACTGCACTGCAAGCAGATCGCCGAGCGGCTCGGCATCGGCTTCGAGGCGGTCAAGAAGCACCTGCAGCGCGGCCGCGCGCAACTGCACCGCTGCCTTCAAGGTAAGCTGCCGAACGAGGACGTGGCATGAACCCGAGCGACCAACCCGACGACGATCCGGCGACGCCGCGCGGCGACAAGGGCCGCGAGCTCGTTCCCGACGCTTGGCGCGCGCACGACGACACGCTCGCTGACGATCCGCTCGCCGGCGACGCGCCGGTCGAGGCCAAGGACTGGCTCGCCGACCAGCGCACGATGCACGGCCTGCTGCGCGCGATGCACTCGCAGGACGCGGCCGCACGCGACGGCCGCGTCGCGTCGATCCTCGCCCGCATCGACGCCGAGGCGACCGCCGTCGCGCGGCGCCGCTGGCTCGTCGTCGCGTCGGCGGCGCTGCTGCTGGCGACGCTCGGCTTCTGGGTGGTCCTGCCGGCGTCGTTGCCGACCGCGGCGGCTGCCGTCGAACGCGCCGTCGTCGAGTTGTCGCGCGACGTCGTGCGCCGCTTCCGCGTCGAGGTCGTGCGCAGCGGCATCGATGGCCGCGAGCGCGCGCACCACGAGTTCGAGCTCGCCGCCAGCCCGGGCGGACGCTTCCGCCTCGAAGGCCGGCTCGGCTTCGGCGCGGTGCAGCTCGGCGAGTTCACCGTCGGCAGCGACGGGGCCGAGGTGTGGGCGCTCGGCGGCAACGGCGCCTTCAAGATGGCGTCGCCGCTCGCCGACAAGGAACGCCTGCAGCAACGGTTCGGCGACGTCGTCGACCTCGGCTACCTCGACGTGCACGCGCTCGTGCGCCGGTTGCCCGAGGATTGCGAGCTGCGCGTCGTCGGCCGCGAGACCGGCGCCGACGGCCGGCCGCAGCTGCGCATCGAGGCGACGCGTCGCAGCGGCGACGCGCGCGCATCGCTGCGGTCGGCGTGGCTGCTGTGCGACGAGGCGACCGGCATGGTCACGCGCATCGAGATCGATGCCGGCGCCGCGGCCGGCGGTCGGCGCCTGTCGCTCGACTACCTCGGCGAACAACCCGCCGGGCTCGCCGCGTTCGGCCGGCCCTGGTGAGCCGCGCGCGGCACGCGACGGCGCTCGACCGAGACCGGCGCCGGGCCGGCGACTGACGATCCGCGTCGCGGCAGGCCATGCCGCGTCCCACGCGTCGTCGCATCCGGGAACTCCGCCGCGTGGCGGCGTGGCCTTCCAGGAAGCGGACTCCTAGCATCGCGCGCCCGCGCCGCGGTCGATGACGACTTCCTCGCAGCCGTCCCTGGAGCAGTTGCGCGCCGCGCTGCACGATGCGGCGGCGGCTCCCGCCGAGCACGCGGCGGCGATGGCGGTGTTGCGACGCGCGCGCGTTGCCGACGGTCCGCTCGCCGCCGAACTGCTCGCCGTCGAGGTGCGTTGGCTGGCGCGGCAATGGGAAGCGCTCGGCTTGCCGGCCGAAGGCTTCGCGGCCGGCCGTCGCGACTGGTTGGCGACGCGGTTGCGTTGGCTGTCGGAAGGTCCGGCGGACGCTGGCGCTGCATGCGACCTGGCCGAAGTGCAGGCGGCGGCCCTCGCGGCCGGGGAGGTGGCGCTGGCCGAGGCGTGCCGCGAAGCCATCGTCGCCGTCGCCGGTCGCATCGACCTCGCCGCCAACGTCGACCAGGAAGCCGCGGAGCGCTTCGCCCTGCTGGCCACGGCGATCGACGACGTGCCGCTCGCGCAGCAGCCGCCGCTGCTGCGTTGTGCCGCCGACGCGCTGCAACTCGTCGCCGACCGCGTCGGTTCGACGGCGTGCCGTCGCTTCGTTCGCCGCCTGCGCCGCGCCGCCGACGACCGCGAACTCGCGCGCCGCCTCGACGCGCGCCTGGGCCGACGCGGCGTCGCCGCGCTCGAGTCGACCAACTTCGCGCTGCTGCTCGTCGTGCTCGGCACGCTGGTCGTCGAGTCGACGGTCGATCTGTCCCACGGTTGGCGGCTCGCGCTGCATTGGGTCGACGCGTTCGCCTGCCTGTTCTTCGTCGCCGACTTCGCCTTCGAGCTGGCGTTGCACCCGTCGCGCTGGTCGTGGTTCGTGCGCAACGCCGTCACCGACCTCGTGCCGGCCGTGCCGTCGGTCCTGTTCCTGCTGCCGGGACCGGAGGCCGGCGCGGCGCTCGAGAGCCTCGTGGCGTTGCGCACGCTGCGGCTCCTGCGCGTGGCGTGGGCCGCCCGCTACGTGCAGGCCCTGCGGCCGATCGTGCGCTCGGCGCGGCTGCTGCTGTTCCTCGTGCGCGGCCTCGACGGCCTGGTCGCGCGCTTCGCGCCGTTGCTGAACCGCGAGTTCGTGTTCGTGCCCGCCGCCGCCGACATCGGCCGCAGCCAGCCGCACGAGGACGAACGCGACGTCGTGTTCGCGCTGCTGCGGCGCGAGCACGAGCTGCTCGCCCTGCTGCCGCCGGACGAACGGCGCGCGGCGGTGCAGGCGCGCGCGCAG
>JBEITC010000529.1:0-2593 GCA_040375075.1 Planctomycetota bacterium
CCGCTGAGCGCGCGGCGCTGGTCAGGCCTCGCGGCGCAGCACGGCGACGTAGCCGCCGTCGTGCGCGCCGGCCTGCGGCAGCGTCGTCGCCTCGGACACCAGCGTGGCGCGCGGCGCCTGCGCGTCGGCGAGCACGGCGCGCACGACGCCGCTGTTCTCCTCGCCGTCGATCGAGCAGGTCGAGTACACGACCGCGCCGCCGGGCCGGCAGAGCGCGAGCGCCTGCAGCAGCAGCGGCCGCTGCAGCGCCGCCATCTGCGCGAAGGTCTCGGGCAGCAGCCGGTCGCGCGCCTCGACGCGGCGACCGAGCACGCCGCTGTTGGAGCACGGCACGTCGGCGCGCACGGGGGCGGCCGCCGCCGGCAGCTCCGCGGGCGTCGCAGCGATGCGCACGACGTCGGCCAGACGCAGGCGCGCGACGTTCTCGGCGATCTGCGCGCGCCGCGCCGATGCGACGTCGTAGGCGACGACCATGCCGCCTTGCCGCACGCGCTCGGCGAGCCGCGCGGTCTTGGCGCCCGGCGCCGCGCACAGGTCGACGACGACGTCGCCCGGACCGCACGGCACGGCTTCGGCAGCGGCGAGCGCGGTCGGATCCTGCACCAGGAAGTCGCCGCGACGGAACGCCGCCGTCGCGAACGGCGACTCGCCGCCGCTCCAGCGCCACGACAGCGGGTGCGCGGTCGCTCGCAGTTCGACGCCCGCGGCGGCGAGTTCGGCGCGCAACGCCGCGGCGTCGACCGCCGCCGCGAAGCGCAGGAACACGTCCGACGACGCGCTCGCCGCCTCGGCCACCGCGCGCGCGCCGGCCATGCCGTGCTCGGCGGCGACGCGCTGCAGCAGCCAGTCCGGCAGCGAATGCACGATCGCGAGCCGCGCCAGCTCGTCGGCCGGCAGCGGCGCCGGCAGCACGGCGCAGCGCTCGGGGCCGAGCGGCAGGTCGCGCAGCGGATCGGCGGCGGGCCGGTCGTCGATCGTGTCGGCGACGCGGCGCAGCACCGCGTTGGCGAAACCGCGGTTGCCGCGCACGAGCTCGACCGTCTCGTGCACGGCGGCGTGCGCCGGCATGCCGCGCACGAACAGCAGCTGGTGCACGCCCAGGCGCAGCGTGTCCAGCAGCCGCGGGTCCTTGGGCAGGCCGCGCTGGCACAGCGCCGTGAGCACGTGGTCGATCAGGCGCCGGCGGCGCGCGACGCCGTGCGCCAGCTCGAACGCGAACGCCTGGTCGCGCGGCGACAGGCCGGCGTCGACGAGACCGTCGCGCAACCGGTCGACGTGGCCGCGGGCCAGTTCGACGAGCGCGTGCAAGGCGACGGCGCGGGCGGTGGCCATGGCTCAGCGACCGGCGCCGGGCCGGACGGCCGCGAGGGGCTGACGTTGGACGCGTGGCACGATGGCTCCTCGCGGGCTCAGCCGAAGCGGGCGTCGGGAGCGATGTGGTGGCCGCGCACGAACTCGCCGGCCGTCATGTTGCGGCCGTTGTCGGGCTTGATGCGCGTGATGCGGTAGAGGTCCTTGCCCGTGCACACGCGGATGCCTTCCTCGCCGGACGACTGCAGCGCGCCGGGGATGCCCATGCCGTAGAGGTCCTTCTCGACCATGCCCTCCATGACGATGAAGCGCTTGTTGCCCAGGCGCGTCTGCGCGCCGGGCTTCGGCGTCATCGCGCGGACCAGGCGGTCGATCTCGATCGCGGGGAGCTTCCAGTCGATGACGCCGTGCTCCTTCTCGACCTTCTTGGCGTAGGTCGCCTTGGCGTGGTCCTGCGGCGCGTACTTGGCCTTGCCCTGTTCGAGGACCGCGCAGGCATCGACCAGCGCGACGCCGGACAGGTCGGCGAGCCGCTCGCGCAGCGCGCCGGCGTTCTCCTTCGGGTCGATCGGCGTCTGCTTGATCAGCAGCACGTCGCCGGCGTCGAGCGCCTCGACGATGCGCATGATCGTCACGCCGGTCTCCTCGCGGCCGTCGCGCAGCGCGCGCTGGATCGGCGCGGCGCCGCGATAGAGCGGCAGCAGCGACGCGTGCGCGTTGATCATCCCGTGCTTGGGCAGGCCGATCAGCGCCGGCTTCAGGATGACGCCGTAGCTGATGACGATGCCGAGGTCGGGCTGCAGCGCCTGCAGCTTGGCGACGAACTCGTCGCCGTGCGGGTCGTCGGGCTGCTCGCACGGCAGGCCGAGCTCCTGCGCCGCGAGCTTGACCTCGCTGTCGTAGATCTTGCGGCCACGGCCGCGCGGCGCGTCGGGCTTGGTGACGACCAGCGCCGGCGCGCGGCCGGCGGTGACGAGCGCCTTGAGCGCGGGGATGGCGAAGTCGCTGCTGCCGAAGAAGACGATGCGCAAGGTCGTTGGATCCGCTCGTAGGTGCGTGGGCGCACGGTAGCCGTCGCCCGCGCCTGCAGCGAGGGCAAAGCCCGCCGCCTCCGGCCTGCGCGCGCGCGTGGCGCCGCGTCGGCGCGGCCGCTACACCAGCGGCGTGCACGTCCCGCTCGACGATCCCGCGAGCCTCGTCGCCTACGCGCCGGCGGCGACGCGGACCTTCACGGTCTTCGGCGCGCCCGCCGAGGCCGCGCTGGTGCCCGTGCGCAAGCAGC
>JBEITC010000252.1:0-5911 GCA_040375075.1 Planctomycetota bacterium
CGCCAGCGCCGCGCAAGCCGGCCGCGCCGCCGCGCGCCGCCCGTGCGCCGAAGGATCCCAGCCGGCCGAAGGAAGCGTTGCCGCGCCGCCTGCCCGAACCGTTGCCGGTGCAGCCCAAGGGCGTCTCGGCGGCCGGCGCTGCGGTGGCGACGACGTTCGCCGCCGCCGGCCTCGCGTGGGCTTCGTGGCTGTACTTCGCCGCCGGCAACGTCATCCTCGCCGCGATCGTCGGCGCTGCCAGCATCGTCGGCGGCGCGATGGCGTGGCTGCTGCTGCGCCGTTGACCGGCCGCGGCGCGGTCGCGCTATGTTGCGCGCCGTGCCGACCTACCTGCTGACCATCGCCTACCACGGCACGGCCTTCCACGGCTGGCAATGGCAGGACGGCTTCCGCACGGTGCAGCAGGCGCTGAAGGAAGCGTTCGCGGCGATCGGTTGTCCGGACACGCACGTCGAAGGCGCCGGTCGCACCGACTCCGGCGTGCACGCGCTCGGCCAGTGCGCGCACGCGACCATCGCGCGCGACTTCACGCCCGAGCGGCTGCTGCCGGCGCTCAACAGCAACCTGCCCGACGACGTCGCGGTGCAGCGCGTCGTGCGCGCGCCGGACGGCTTCCACGCGCGCTTCCACGCCCGTGGCAAGCGCTACGCCTACCGCTGCGTGACCGCGCCGAACCGGCCGGCCATCGGCCGCGACCTGTACCACTGGGTCCGCCGGCCGGTCGACATCGCGGCGATGCGGCAAGCGGCGCAGTGCCTGATCGGCCGCCACGACTTCGCCTCGTTCGCCAGCAACCCCGGCTATGCGCGCAAGCGCGGCACCGTGCGCGCGCTGCACCACGCGCACCTGGTGCGGCGGCCGGCCGGCTTCGACTTCGTCGTCCAGGGCGGCGGCTTCCTCTACAACATGGTGCGCAACCTCGTCGGCACGCTGCTCGAAGTCGGCTACGGCAACCGCTCGCCACAGTGGTTCGCCGAGGCGCTGGCGGCGCGCGATCGCCGGGCCGCCGGCCCGACCGCGCCGCCACAGGGCCTCTACCTGCTGCGCGTGCTGTACGCCGCCGACCTGTCGCCGGCGGGGGACGAGCCGGGCATGCCCGGCGCCGACGACCAGGGCGGCGACGAAGGCTGAGGCCGTCGGTCGGGCCTGCAGGTTCTCCCGCAGGGTCGGTGCAAGTGCGCAGGCGCCGTCGCGAGCGCCGCAATATCCTGCGCCGCCCGCCGCATCGCCGGCTGCACCGCCCTTTGCCATGAACCTGCTTCGCCCCGCCCTGTTCCCGCTCCTGCTGCTCGCGCCCGCGCTCGCCCAGGAGACCCGCGCGCTGCCGCGCGTCGCCGAAGACCTGCTGCCGGCGTCGACGTACGCGACGTACCGCTTCGGCGGACTGGCCGCCTGCCGCGCCGCCGCGAGCGCGCAACCGCTGGCCGCGCTGGTGCAGTCGACGCTGGCGAAGCTGCCGGCCGACGTGAAGGAGTCGCGCATCGACGCGCCGCTCGACTTCGGCGCCGATGAGTTCGCCTCGCAGCTCGAAGACCAGGGCGGCAAGGTCGGGCCGCTGCGCGCCGTGCTCGGCCGACCGATGACGCTGGCGCTCGGCCGGTTGGCGCTCGAGGGCATGGGCCCGTCGGTCGCGCTCGTCGTCGACGTCGGCGACCAGCGCCGCGCCGTCAACCAGATCGTGCAGTTCGCCGCGCAGCGGCTCGCCGCCGACGCCGGCGGCGCCGACACGCGCGAGGAGACGATCGGCGGCTTCGCCTTCCACGCGATGACGCCGGACGACGGCCCGTCGCTGTTCGCCGGCGCGATCGGCGGCCTGTACGTGATCAGTAACAGCCGCGGCTTCCTCGCCGAGATGGCCGACGTCGCCGCCGGCAAGAAGCCGTCGCTCGCGCAGGCGACGCCGCTCGGTGCGCTGCGCGCGCAACTCGGCGCGCCGGCCGCGCTCGAAGCCTTCGTGCACGCCGCGCGCCTGTGGGACGTCGTCGC
The DNA here is from genome assembly GCA_040375075.1 of Planctomycetota bacterium. Classification (GTDB taxonomy): domain Bacteria; phylum Planctomycetota; class UBA1135; order UBA1135; family UBA2386; genus UBA2386. Next base: position 1,987 of record JBEITC010000252.1, read on the forward strand.
GCCGCACCTGCCGTACGAATGGGACGCGCTCGCCGACCTGCTCGGCATCGGCGCCATCGACGCGATCTACGGTGGTTACGCGCCGACGGCCGAGGGCGGCGTCGACCTCGTGCGCTTGGGCCTGCGCGGGAGCGGCAAGGGGCTGCTGAAGGCGATGGTCAGCGCGCCGGTCGATCTGTCGTTCGCGCAGGCCTGCTCGCCGAACACCGTGCTGTTCGCCGCGGGCAGCTTCGACAGCGCCGCGCTCGTCGACGCCGGCGCGCGGTTGCTGCAGGCGCTGCCGCCGGTCTGGCAGGACCGCGTGCGCGGCGGTCTCGAGCTGGCGACGCTCGCCTTCGAGACCGAAGCCGACGCCGAGGCGACGGCGCGCGCGTTCGGTCCGCAGGTCGGCATGGCGATCAGCCTCGAGAAGGGCGCGGTGCCGAAGCCCGAGCTGGTCGTGCGCATCGGCGTGCGCGACGCCGCGCGCATGGCGACGCTGCTGCGCCAGATCGAGGCCGACTCGGCCCGCGACCAGGGCGCGGAGTGGAAGGTCCGCAAGGTCGACGGCAAGGAGATCCGCTACACGATCGCCAAGGCCGAGGGCGCGCCGTTCCAGCTCAGCCCGTGCTACGCGCTCGTCGACGGCGGCCTGTGGCTCGCCAGCGACGTGATGGCGCTGGTGCGCACGCTGCGTCCGGACGCCGACGCGCCGACGCTCGCTGCCGAGCCGGACGTGCAGCAACTCGCCGGCGCGCTCGATGGCGCCAGCGCGGTCGTGCACTGGCGGCTGCACAAGCTGGTCGAGCTGGGCTGGTCCGGCTTCGAGGCCAACGTCGCCGCCGTGCTCGACGCGCAGAAGGACGAACTCGGCTTCGGCCGCGAGGCGCTGCCCGACGCCGAGGCGCTGGCGCAGGCGCTCGGCGCGACCAGCTGGGTGCTGCGCGTCGGCGACGATGGCGTGACGCTGCGCGGCCGCGGCCAGCTGACGTTCGGCTCGCTCTACGGCGCGCTCGGCCTCGCGCTCGACAGCTTCCTGGCGCGCGCCAGCAAGCCGGCGAACCCGCGCTGAGACCGGCGGAGACCGCCGCGAGCGGGGGGCCGCCGTGGTTCCGTTCGTGGCGCGGTGGCGCAGCGGCGCCCGGTTGCTTGCCGGGGGCGCAAGTCGCGCGCGCGGCCCGCGCCGTCAGATCCGCGCCAGCGCGAGCTTGAGCGGCGGCTTGCCGTCGAACGACGGGAAGTCGCCGTCGACCGGCACGCGGTCGAGCGCGCGCAGCGGCCGGCCGGCCTTCTCGGCGCAGCGCCGCAGCGCGTCGTGCCACTCGGCTTCGTCGACCGTCGGCACGTGGTTGGTCGCGAGCACGGCGCCGCCGTCCGCGAGCGCCAGCAGCGCGGGCTTGAACAGCGACTGGTAGTCGCGCACGACGTCGATCGTGCCGAACGCCGTCTTGGCGAAGCGCGGCGGGTCGAGCACGACGAGGTCGAACGGCTCGCGCTCGACGCGCGCGAACGGCAGGTTCTTGCCGCGCCGCTGCACCGGCAGCCCGGCGAGCTGGCGCAGCACCGGCAGGCAGTCGGCGCGCAAGAACGCGCAGCGCTCGGCGACGCCGTTCGCGGCGGCGTTGGCGGCGCCGACGTCGAGCGCGCTCTGCGCGAAGTCGACGTTGAGCGCGCGGGCGGCGCCGCCCGCGACCGCGGCGACGCCGACGCCGCAGGTGTAGGCGAACAGGTTGAGCACGCGCTTGCCCGCGGCGAGTCGCTGCGCCAGCGCGCGGCCGCTGCGGAAGTCGAGGAACAGCCACGGGTCCTGGCCGCGGTGCCGCGCGCGGAAGCCAAAGCGTAGGCCGCGTTCGCGCACGACGTGCTCCGCGAGCGCCGCGTCGTTCGGCGCATGCGCGACGAAGTCCGGCGGCGGCGGCGCGCCACGGTGGTTGCAGGCGATCGGCAGCTCGACGCCGAGCGCGTCGGCGACCGCGCGTTGGAGCGCGTCGACCTCGCCTGCCGGCAGCGGCGCGCGGAAGGTCTGGACCAGCAGGCAGCCGCCGTAGCGGTCGACGCTGACGCCCGGCGCGCCCTCGGCGACGCCGTGCAGCAACCGCACGCCGTCGGTGCCTTCGGCCTGCAGGCGCGCGAGCAGCGCGGCGCGGGCGTCGATGGCGGCGAGCAGCAGGTCGCGGAGCGTCATGGCGGGCGAAGCATCATGGCCGCCGCCGCGCGCGGCGCCAGCCGAGGCTTGCGCGCGCGCTCGCGTTCGCCGACGGTGCGCGCATGCCGACCGACAAGGAACTCGAACGCCTGCGCAAGACCCTCCGCCACAAGCTGGAGGGCGCTGGTGGCGACGTGACGATCGCCGCCGACGACCTGCGCACGGTGCTCGGCGAACTCGGCCGGCTGCACCAGGGCAACGAGCGCCTGCGCCGGCAGAACCGCCGCATCCGTCTCAAGCTGCAGCGCGCTGGCCTCGTCGACGACGACGTCGCCGCGGACGGCGTCGATGGCCCGGCCGACGGCGACGTCTGAGCGCGCCGCTGGTTTGCCGGCGGTCCCGCGGCGGCGTACCGTGAGCGCGACCATCGCCTGGAGGCGCCCGTGACCAAGCTGCCGCTGTTGTCGTTGTCCGTCGCGTTCGTGTTCGCCGTCGTTCCTGCCGTCGCGCAGAACCGCGTGCTGAACCCCGAGAAGATCGAGCGCGCGACCGTCGTCGGCGACGACGGCCTGCAGCGCTGGGCCGATTGGAAGCCGATCCGCTGCCCCAACTGCGAAGGCAAGAAGAAGGTCAAGTGTCCGACCTGCGAGCGCTTCTCCGACGACGCGAAGAACTGCATCGAGTGCCAGCGCAACGAGAAGAAGGAAGCGGACTGCCGCATGTGCGCGGGCGCCGGCGAACTGCCGGACCCGCTCGACAAGGTCGCCTGTCCGGGCTGCCGCGGCGCGTCGTTCTTCGTGTGCACGATCTGCTCGGGTGGCGGTCGCCTGCGGGTCGGTGACGACAAGAAGTTCGGCGACTGCGTCGGCTGCCGCGGCACGGGCGGCTGGAAGTGCGGCGCGTGCAACGGCGCCAGGATGGTCGAGCCGGCGGCGCTCAAGCCGTCGCTCAAGGAGGCGGCGACGAAGGACCTCGCCAAGGCCGCCGCGGTCACCGAGGGCGCGCTCAAGGAGCTCGCCGCGGTCACGCCCGCCGGCGGCGACAAGTCCCGCAAGGACGTCAAGGCGCTGGTGAAGGCCTTCGACGTCGCCGGCGCCGTGCACCCGGCGATGAAGCGCCTCGGCAAGCCGTTCGAGGACTACATGGGCAAGATCTACGCCGGCAAGCAGTTCCAGGGCGCTGCCGAGAACGAGGCGGCGACCATGGCGATGGTGAAGGACGCGGCCGAGGCGTACCTCAAGCACCAGAAGCGCATGCTGGAGCTGGCGCAAAAGCGCGCCGAGGCGAACGCGAAGGCCGCCGCCGAACAGAAGGCCAAGTAGCCGTTCGCGCCGCGCGCCGCCGCGCGTGGCGAGCCGCCGCCGCGCCGCCTACGCTGGCGGCATGCGTCCGAGTCCGTCGCTGGTCCTGCTCGCCCTGTCCGTCGTCGCCGCCGTCCTGCCAGCGCAGGGCGACGTGCAGCCGACGCTGCTCGCGCCGCGCGCCGACGAGCCGGAGTCGCCGGCGCGACGCGCCGGGCCGGCGGGGCTCGTCGCCAAGGTCCGGCCGGCGGTGGTCTGGGTCGCCGTCGAGGTCGATGGCGCCCGCGGCAAGTTCACCGTCGAGCGCGCCAGCACCGGCGTCGTCGCCGACGGTTCGGGCCTCGTGCTGACGCTCGCGCGCTTGGTCAAGGAAGCGGTCGGCGCGGCGGACAAGCGCGTGCTGGTGCAGCTCGACGACGCTGCCAACACGCAACTGCCGGCGACGATCGTGCGGATCGACGAGCGCTCGGGCCTGGCGCTGCTGCGCGTGCAGCCGCCG
>JBEITC010000655.1:0-1653 GCA_040375075.1 Planctomycetota bacterium
GCCGCACAGCGCCGACGCCGCCAGCAGCACGCCTTGGCTTCGCCGCGTCAGCCAGGTCGCCGTGCGCGGTTGGTGCGCGACCTGCAGCAGCAGGACCGTGGCCACCGCCGCCGCCGCGGCCGCTGGCCCCTCGGGCCGCAGCCACGCGCCGGCGCCTTGCACCGACGGCAACGCCGCGAACAGCAGGCAGGCCAGCAGCGCCTGCAATCGACCGCGCGCCATCGCGACGGCGGCGTAGACGCAGGCGGTCGTCAGCAGCAAGCACGCGAGCTGGCGGACGCGCGCGCGCACGACGACCGCTTGCCGATCGGCATCGGCCGACGGCAGCGCGTCGATGCCCGCCGCTGCGGCGAGGTAGCCGCGCGCGACGCCGGTCTCGAGGCCGGCGTCGTCGGGCGCGAGCGCGCGCGCAATGCGGGCGAGCTCGTCGCCGCGCGCTGGATCCGCCGCGTGGCGCGCAGCCAGCACCGTCGGCAGCAGCACGACCAGCAACGTCGCACTGGCGACGCCGAGTCGGGACGCGACGCCGCGAGGAAGCGGCGCGCCGCGGCTCACAGGCAGGCGATGCAGTCGATCTCGACGAGGCCGCCCTTCGGCAGTTCCTTCACCGCGACGGTCGCGCGCGCCGGCTTGTGGTCGCCGAAGTGGCGGCCGTAGACCTCGTTGACGGCGACGAAGTCGGCCATCGACACGAGGTAGATCGTGGTGCGGGCGACGTGCGCGAGCGACGCGCCGCCGGCCTTCAGCACCTCGGCGAGGTTCTTCAGCACCTGGTCGGCCTGCTCGGCGGCGTTGGCCCCGACCATCTGCATGGTCTTGGGGTCGAGCGCGATCTGGCCCGAGCAGAACAACAGGTTGCCGACCTGGACGGCCTGGCTGTACGGGCCGATGGCGGCCGGGGCGGAAGCGGACGAGACGGGAGCGAGCTTCATGGTTGCTGGGTGCGGGGCCGCAGCCGATCGCGCAGCGCGCGTTCGACCGGTGGCGGCAAGAAGGAACTGACGTCGCCGCCGTTGCGGACGATCTCGCGGATCAGCGACGACGAGACGTAGCTGTACTGCACGCTCGGCATGACGAACACCGTCTCGATGCCGGGCGCGAGGTGTCGGTTGGTCAGCGCCATCTGGTACTCGTACTCGAAGTCCGAGACGGTGCGGACGCCGCGCAGGATGGCGCCGATGCCTTGCGCGCGGCAGAAGTCGACGACGAGGCCCGAGAAGGTCGTGACCGAGACGCGCGGGTCCTTGGGCAGGACGTCACGCAGCATCGCCACCCGTTCCTCGGGCGAGAAGGTCGCCTGCTTGCTGGTGTTGACGCCCACCGCGACGGTCAGCCGATCGAACAGCGGCAGGGCCCGCTCGACGAGGTCGAGGTGGCCGCGCGTCACCGGATCGAAGCTGCCGGGGTAGAGGGCGGAGACCATGGGCGGGAATGTAACCGCGGCGCCCGACGAGGCACGGACGCAGTGATGGTTCCGTCACCGTGGCCGCTGATCGCATGCTGCGCATGGGCGTGCGCCGCCGCAGTGGCGGGGAGTTGGCACTTCGCCGCCGGCGCGCTGGTGGCCAGCGTCGGCTGCCTCGTCGGCGCGTGCGCCACGACGACGACGCGCCGCGTCGGCCTCGTCGCGTTGCCCGCCTTCCTCGCCGCCGC
>JBEITC010000477.1:0-3047 GCA_040375075.1 Planctomycetota bacterium
CGCGACCGCGCCGTCGCTGGCCGCCGTGTTCGCGTAGCGACGCCGCGCCTGCGCGCCGCGCCGCCCGCGCGCTTGTTCGCGCCCCGGAGCCACCTACACTCCGCGCCCGCGCAACCGAGCCGCACGTCCGCGGCCCGCGCGCCCGAGCCATGGCCAGCCGCAAGCCCGCATCGTCGTCCCGTCGCATCGTCAACGTCGGCTTCACGCAGATGCGCTGCGTCGAGGACGTCGTCCAGAACCGCAAGAAGCAGGCGGAACTGCTCGAGCAGGCGGCGAAGCAGGGCGGCCAGATCCTGTGCACGCAGGAGCTGTTCACCAGCCAGTACTTCTGCCAGTCGGAGGAGCACCGCTTCTTCGCGCTCGCCGAGACGATCCCGGGGCCGAGCACCGACCTGTTCCAGAAGATCGCCAAGAAGCACGGCGTGGTGATCGTCGCCAGCCTGTTCGAGAAGCGCGCGAGCGGCCTCTACCACAACACCGCCGCGGTGATCGACGCCGACGGCTCGCTGCTGGGCATCTACCGCAAGATGCACATCCCGGACGACCCGCTGTACTACGAGAAGTTCTACTTCACGCCGGGCGACACGGGCTTCCGCACGTGGAAGACGAAGCACGCGGACATCGGCGTGCTGATCTGCTGGGACCAGTGGTACCCCGAGGGCGCGCGCCTCACCGCGCTGCAGGGCGCCGAGATCCTCTTCTACCCCACCGCGATCGGCTGGCACCCCGGCGAGAAGAAGGAGTACGGCGCCGCCCAGCACGACAGCTGGGAGCTGATCCAGCGCAGCCATGCGGTCGCCAACGGCTGCTACGTCTGCGCCCCCAACCGCATCGGCCACGAGCGCATCCGCGGCGTCGACGGCAAGCCCGTCAACCCGGACGGCATCGAGTTCTGGGGCCAGTCGTTCCTGTGCGAGCCCAACGGCCAGGTCGCCTACCGCGGCAGCGTCGACAAGGAAGAGGTCGTGGTGATGCCGTGCGACCTCGACAAGGTCGAGTTCGCGCGCACGCACTGGCCGTTCCTGCGCGACCGCCGCATCGACGCCTACGGCGGCATCACCCAACGCTTCGCGCGCTGACCGATGGCCCGCACGAAGCAGCCGAAGGTCCTCGCCGGCACGCCGAAGCAGCTCGGCTACTCGTTCCCGGCGGAGTGGGAGCGCCACTCGGGCACGTGGTTCAGCTGGCCGCGCCCCGAGGGCATCTCGTTCCCCGACAAGTACCACACGGTGCCGGACAACCTCGCCGCCATCGTGCGCGCGATCGCGCCGCGCGAGCTGGTGCACGTCAACGTGCCCAACGGCAACTACGAACGCATCGTCGCCGCGCAGCTGGTCGCCGGCGGCGTGCCGCGCGCGGCCATCGGCAAGCGCGTGCGCTTCCACCACATCGCCACCAACGAGGCGTGGTGCCGCGACCACGGCCCGGCGTTCGTGACCAGGCGCGGGCGCGACGGCGCCGTGCGCATGGCGATCGTCGACTGGGGCTTCAACGCCTGGGGCGGCAAGTACCCGCCGTGGGACGCCGACGACGCCGTGCCGACGCGCGTCGCCGAGGCGATGGCGAACGGCGACCGCTCGATCGAGGGCAGGTGCGACGGCGTGTTCTACCCTCGGCATCGCGGCCAAGGCGTCGTCATGGAGGGCGGCGCGGTCGAGTTCGACGGCGCCGGCACGGTGATGACGAGCGAGGCGTGCCTGCTGCACGAGAACCGCAACCCGGGCCTGTCGAAGAAGCAGATCGAGCGCTTCCTGTGCGACTACTACGGCCAGGAGCGCGTGCTTTGGCTCGGCGACGGCATCGTCGGCGACGACACCAACGGCCACATCGACGACCTCGCGCGCTTCACCGACGCGCGCACGATCGTCACCACCGTCGAGGACGACCCGAAGGACGAGAACCACGGCATCCTGCAGGACAACCTGCTTCGCCTGCAGAAGGCGAAGGACGCCGACGGCCGCCCCTACCGCGTCGTCACGCTGCCGATGCCTGGCCGCATCGAGCACGACGGCATGCGGTTGCCGGCGACGTACGCCAACTTCTACTTCGTCAACGGCGCCCTGCTGGTGCCGACGTACGGCAACACGCAGCGCGACGCCAAGGCGCTGGCGATCCTGCAGGACGTCGTCGGCCCGCGCCGCAAGGTGATCGGCATCGACTGCCGCGAGCTGATCTGGGGCCTCGGCTCGATCCACTGCCTGACGCAGCAGCAGCCGGCGCAGTGAGGCCGGCAGGAGCGACGCCGGCCGCGCCGCGCCTCAGCGCGCGCGCAGCCGCGAGTCGGGCTCGACGTCGAGCGGCGGCGGCAGCAGCGCGCCGGCGATGAGCAGGCCGGCGACGATCGCGCCGCCGACCAGCAGCATCTGCATGAGGAACGGCACGCTCGCCGCCGAGTCGGCGAACGCCGTGGTCATGCCGCGGAAGCCGAGCGAGCCGGGCACCAGCACGAGCAACCCCGGCGTGCGCACGATCGCCGCCGGCCGGCGGCGCAGCCGCGCGAACAGGTTGGCGGCGACGGCGACGCCGACGGCCGCGACGAAGGCCCCGACCTCGCGGCCGAAGGCATCGCCCGCCCACTTGGCGCCGCCGAAGCCGACGACGACCGCGAGCAGCACCCAGCCGGCCTGCCGGCGCGTCGCGCGCAGCAGCACGACGTAGGCGCCCCACGTGGCGAGCAGGCCGGCGGCGAACCACGGCGCTGGCAGCGGCGACGCGGCGACGGCGGGCGCTGGGCCGAACGCGATGCCGGCGGCGCGATCGCCGATGCCGACGCCGATCGCCATGGTCAGCAGCACCGCCGACGCGCCGAGCAGCCGCGCGCTGCCGGACGCGAGGTGCCGCATCGCCAGCTCGGCGAGCGCGGTGGTGAACGACAGCCCGGGCAGCAGCACGACGATCGCGGCGACGGTGCTGACCGTCGGATCGACCGGGACGCCCTTCGCCGCCGCCATGTGCACGAGGAACGCGACGATCGCGCACGCGAGCGTCGCCTGCACGTCGCCGAGGCCCGGACGCAGGCGCGAGGCGAAGGCGAGGCAACCGACCAG
>JBEITC010000069.1:0-11615 GCA_040375075.1 Planctomycetota bacterium
CAGCCGCGCGGAAGCGATCGAGGTGGCGCGCGCGCGACGGCCGGTAGACGCGTTCGAGGTGACCGATGAGGCCGGGGAACGCGATCCGGTCGCTGCCGGTCGTCGTCGACATCGCCCCCTGGCGCTTCCAGCGGAACTCGAACGTCTGGTTGCCCGAGCCGTGCATCACGACCTTGCGGGCCTTCGCCGGCAGGTCCTGCCACGGGGTGTCGCAGTCGAAGCCGAACGCCTTGCCGACCGCGGCGAGGTGGTCGATCGTCAAGCGGCCGTACACCAAACGGCCGTCGTCGGTGAACACGTGCAGCGCGCCGTCGCGCACCGACTTGCTGGCGTCGGCGACCAGCAGTTCCGGCGCGAAGCCGAAGCTCAGGCCGATGCCGTCGCACGTGCCGCAAGCGCCGATCGGGCTGTTGAACGAGAACAGCCGCGGCTCCATCTCGGGCAGCGCGCCGTGGCCGTTGGGGCAGCTGCGCTGCGTCGAGAACAGCCGGTACTCGCCGTCGCCCCACGCCAGCGCGCACAGGCCGCCGCCGAGCGACACCGCCTGCTCGACGGCCTCGGCGAGGCGCGAGCGCGCGTCGGGGCCGATCGTCATGCGATCGACGACGAGCTCGATCGTGTGGTAGCTGTAGCGCGCGAGCTCGATCGGTTCGTCGAGCCGGCGCACGACGCCGTCGATGCGCGCGCGCACGAAGCCGTTCTGCGCCCACTCGGCGAGTTCCTTGCGGTACTCGCCCTTGCGCTCGCGCACCACGGGGGCCAGCACCATCGCCGCGGCGCCGTCGTGGTCGGCGAGCATCGCGTCGACGACGCGCTCGGGCGACCACGCCTCGATCGCAGCGTTGCAGGTCGGGCAGCTCGGCTCGCCGAGGCGCGACCACAACAGGCGCAGGAAGTCGCTGACCTCGGTCAGCGTGCCGACCGTCGAGCGGGCGCTGTGGCTGGTCGACTTCTGGTCGATCGACACCGTCGGCGACAGCCCTTCGACGAGGTCGACCTTCGGCTTCTCCATGCGGCCGAGGAACTGCCGCGCGTACGAGCTCAGGCTCTCGAGGAAGCGCCGCTGGCCTTCCTGGTAGATCGTGTGGTGCGCGAGGCTCGACTTGCCCGAGCCGGAGACGCCGGTGAACGTCGTCAGCGCATCGCGCGGAAACGACAGGTCGACCCCCTTGAGGTTGTGCTCGCGGGCGCCGCGCACCACCACCCATCCGTCCTGACGGACATCCTGGCGGACAGCTGCAGCGGGCGTCTTTGGGGTCGATTCCGAGTTTTTTGCCACGCGACGAACCGCGCAGCATAACGATGGGTACGCGGCGGACCAGCCGCCCCTGCCGGCCCGTTTTTTCGCCGGGCCGACCGGGTCGCCGCCTAGCCTTCGCGCGCATGACGCCGGCACCAGAACAACCCGACGACGACGACGACCTGTTCGCGAGCGAACAAGACGTGCTGGTCGTGCTCAAGCTCAGCAACCGACTGATGGGCACGCACCAGGAACGTGCCGACCTCGAAGTGTTCGCCGACGAGCTCGACGTGGCGGTGCGCGACGCCGGCGTCGGCGAGTACGACGGCGACGAGCTGGGCGGCGGCGAGTGCACGTTGTTCTTCTGCGGGCCCGACCAGGACCAACTGCTCGCCGTGCTCTTGCCATTGCTCAAGCGCTCGCCGATGGCGCGCGGCGGCGGCGTCGTGAAGATGGTCGACGGCGAACCCAAGCGCCTGCCGATCTGACGCAGGCAACGCTTGGCGGCGTGCCGCGCGCTCGCTACCCTGTTTGCCCCTCGCGGTTGGGTTTGGCGGCACTCGCGCCGTCAGCGGCGACCGCTTTGCCCTCGCCTATGCCTCAAACGATCCGTTCGGTCTCCGCGTCCCTCGCCTTCCTGCTCGCGCCGCTGGCGGCACAAGTCACCTGCTCGTCGACCGTCCACGCCCCCGGCTGCGGCCCCTCGCTGGCGGTCACCTTCGCGCCCAATGGCCCTGCGGGCAACAACCGCATCGACATCACGGCGACCGAGCTCTTCCCCAAGTCCTGGGGGATCATGATCTGGGGCGACACGCCGACGCAGTGGGCGCTCTCGCCGACGTGCAACCTGAACGTGCTGTTCACCTGGGGCCACACCTTCCAGGCCGACGCCCAAGGCCAGTTCTCGTGGTCGCGCGTCTGGCCGGCGTCGAGCACGCCGGGGCAGTACTACATCCAGATCGGCAGCTTCGACCTCGATGCCGCCGGCAACTGGACGATCGTCGGCACCGACGCCGTCCGCGCGCAGTGCCAGTGAGCCGCAGCCTTGCGTCCCGCTTCGGGACGCTGGCAGCGCCGCGGCGACCTCGTCGCCACGCCTGAGCTAACCTCCTTCGTCACCGGCCCATCCGGACGGCGACGAAGGACCCAATGCTCCACCGCATCGCCCTCTGCGCGCTCTCGCTGACCGCCGCCGTCGCCGCCCAGTTCACCTGCTCCGCGTCGACGTTCGCGACCGGATGCGGACCGGTGATGTCGATGTCGTTCAGCCCGCAGGGCAACGGCGGCAGCCAGAGCTTCGACATCACCTGCGTCGGCCTGCAGCCGAACGTGATCGGCGTGATGGCCTGGGGCGTGCAGCCGCTCGGCATCGACCTCGGCGGCGGCTGCCAACTGCACGTCGACTACCTCTGGGGCCACACCTTCCAGACCGGCCCGACCGGTGACTTCGCGTGGTCGCGCTCGTGGCCGACCGGTGCGATGCCGAACACCTACCTGATCCAGTTCGGCAGCGTCGAGTTCCGGCCCGATGGCAGCCTCGGCCTGCGCGCTTCGAACGCGGTCCGGGCCCAATGCCTGTGATCGCGCCCGGCCCCCGGGCCGCCGGCTGAATCCGATCGTCGGCGCTAGCCGCCCGCGAGCCGGCGCAGCAGTTCGCCGTGCAGCGCGCCATTGCTCGCCAGCACGCGATCGCCGAACAGCCAGCTGTCGCCATCGGCCCAATCGCTGACGCGGCCGCCGGCTTCCCGCACGAGCACCGCGCCCGCCGCCATGTCGTACGGCGCCAGGTACAGCTCCCAATAGCCGTCGAACGTGCCGGCAGCGACGTAGCAGAGGTCGAGTTCCGCGGAGCCGAGCCGCCGCAGGTCGCGGCAGTGCGGCAGCAGCGCCGCTACGTGGCCGCTGTTGTCGTCGCGCCCGGGCTCGTTGCGCACGTAGCTGAAGCCGGTCGCCAGCAGCGCGTCGGCGAGGTCCGCCGTGCGCGAGACGCGCAGCGGCTGGACCGTGCCGTCCGCGCGCTGGACGGTCGCGCCGAGCCCGCGTGCGCCGCAGTAGGTGTCGCCCAACGCCGGCGCATGGACGACGCCCAGGACCGGCTCGGACCCGCGCGCGAGCGCGATCGCGACGGCGAAGTGCGGCAGTCCGTGCACGTAGTTGGTGGTGCCATCGAGCGGATCGACGATCCACGTCCACTCCGCCGCGCTGCCGCGCCCGCCGGCCGCCGACAACCCGCCTTCTTCGGCGAGCACGGCATGACCGGGAAACGCGCGCAACAGCCCGCCGACGACGATCGCCTCGGCGGCCCGATCGGCGGCCGTGACCAGTTCGCGGCGAACGCCCTTCGACTCCGGCGCGAGCGACGCGGCGGCGCGGCGGCGCAGCATGTCGGCGCCCGCCTCCAACGCCAGCTGCTGCGCGATGGCGAGCGCGCGCGCCAGGTCGACGGTCACTTGCCGCCGTCCAAGCGGTCGACGCCCGCGACGATCTCCTCCTGCAGCTGCTTGAGGTCGCTGTTGAGCCCGTTCTTGCGCGGGTCGTAGTTCATCAGGATGGCGAAGAACCGCACGCTCCCGTCGCGGCGCTCGACCATGCCCGACAGCGCCGACGCGCCGCGGATCCAACCGGTCTTGGCGCGCACGCGGCCGACGAGATCGGAGCCGCGGAAGCGGTCCTGCAGCGTGCCGGTCTGGCCGGCGACCGGCAGGCAGGCGCGCAGCAGCGAGCCGCCGCTGGTGGCGTTGCTCTTCACCAGCACGGCCGCGAGCAGGCCGGCCGAGATGCGGTTGGTCTTCGACAATCCCGAGCCGTCGACGAACACGGACCCCTCCGGCGCTGCGCCGACCAGCTTGGCGACCTCGTCGTGCAGCGCCGCGACGCCGCCGGCGAGGCTGCCGTCGTTGCGCGTCTTGGCGCCGAGCACGCGCAGGCACTGCTCGGCGTCGAAGTTCGAGCTGTCTTCGAGCATGCGCAGCACGGCGAGGCGCAGGTCGCTCTTGTGCTCGTGCACGATCTGGTCCGGGATCGTCGCCGGCTCGCCGACGCGCACGCCGGCGTCGGCCAGCGCCTTGCGCAGCGCCTGCTCGTACCACCACGCGGGCTCGCCCACCGCCGTGCGGATCGTCGCCGGATTGCCGCGACGCGGGAACTTGCCGCTGACCTTGACGCCATCACCTTGGTCGATCGCGCCGTAGACCGCGCTCTTGCTGCGATCGACGAGTTCGATCGCGCCGCGCACCGGCACGTCGACGAACGGCGCGATGACCGCGGCTTGCGCCGCCGCGCCACGCGCCTCGATGCGCAGCGCGAACGTGCCCTGCTCGAGCACGAACGGGCCGGTCGGCGCGCAGTAGTACGTCTGCAGCTGGTCCGGCGGCCATGTCGGCGGCCGCGCGGGCCCGGTGAAGTTGCCGACCTCGAGGTCGATGCCGGCGACCGCCGCGACGCCCTTCTGCGCCAGCGCCCGCGCGACTGCGGCGAACACGTGCGCGCTGTCGTGCAGCGTGCCCTGGATCCAGTTCGGGTCGCCGCTGGCGATCACCCGCAAGCGGCCGCCGTGCAGCGCGAAGGTCGTCGTGAAGTGGAAGTCGGCGCCGAGGCCGTTCACCACCGCGGCTGCGGTCAGCACCTTCATGTTGCTGGCCGGCGCCAGCGCGTCGCCGGCGCCATGCCGGAACAGCCAGCGTCCGCCGGCGTCGCAGACCGCCACGCCGCAGCGCGCGCCGAGCGCTTCCGCCGCCGCGACCGCGCGGCTGATGCCCTGCGCCGACAACGGCGACACGACGGCCACGAAGATGCCGAGAAACCACGGAGATGCCGCCCGCCACCGCATGGGCGTTCCCTTACCGCAGGCAGCAGTCCGTCGCCAGTACGCACAAGAACCGGTACGTTCCCGCGATGCTCGTCGCCTCGGCCGTCGCGTTCTTCTTCGCCTCGTCGCCCGCCATCGCGCCGCAAGACCCGCCCATCCAGACCCTGCTGGTCAGCGGCGCCAACAACCACGACTGGGAGTGGACTGCGCCCGAGGTCGCCCGCGCGCTGACCGAGACGGGACGCTTCTCCGTGACCATCACCTACGAGCCGGGCAAGGCGCTCGCCGAGGTGCCGCAACTGGCCGCGGCGGGCAAGCTGCAACTGATCGTGCTGGACTACAACGGCCCGCGTTGGGGCGAGGCCGCGGAGAAGGGCTTCCTGCAGGCCGTCGACGCCGGCGTCGGCGTCAGCGTGCTGCACGCGGCCAACAACGCGTTCCCCGGCTGGAAGGACTACGAACGCCTCGTCGGCCTGCTGTGGCGCGACGGCACCGGCCACGGCAGCTTCCACCCGTTCGACGTCAAGGTCGTCGCCGAGCACCCGATCACCGCCGGCATGGCGCCGTTCCGGATGCACCCCGACGAGCTGTACCACAAGCTGTGGCGCGCGCCGGGCAGCGAGTTCCAGCTGCTGATGACCGCGTACAGCGACCCGAAGACCGGCGGCACGGGCGCCGACGAGCCGATGGCGACGGTGGCGACCTGGGGCAAGGGCCGCGTGTTCCACACGCCGCTCGGCCACACCTGGAAGAACGTGCCGCAGAGCCGCGCCAGCTGGAGCGACCCGCAGCTGCGGCGCCTCGTCGCCCGCGGCAGCGAGTGGGCGGCCATCGGCAAGGTGACCTTGGCGCCGGAGCCGCTGAACTTCCTCAGCGAGGCCGAGCGCAAGGAAGGCTTCCGGCTGCTGTTCGACGGCCGCAAGATCGACGCTTGGCGCGCCTACAAGGGCGACGCCGCGCCGACCCAGGGCTGGTCGGTCCAGGACGCCGCGATCGTGCACGCCAAGAACGGCGGCGGTGGCGACCTCGTCACGGTCGACGAGTTCGGCGACTTCGACTTCCGCTTCTCGTTCCGCGTAGCGCCGCAGGCCAACAGCGGCGTCATGTGGCGCGTCACCGAGACCAACGAGGCCAGCTACATGTCCGGCCCCGAGTTCCAGGTGCTCGACGACATGGGCGCGAAGCCCTCGGCCAAGCACGGCGTCGGCGCGCTGTACGACCTCGTGGCGCCGAAGGCCGCGCCGGTGCGGCCCGCCGGCGCGTGGAACGACGCCCGCATCCTCGTGGCCGAAGGCCGCATCCGCTTCTGGCTGAACGGCGCGATGGTCGTCGACGCGCCGGGAGCAGGCGCGGAGTGGGACGCGATGATCGCCGCGAGCAAGTTCAAGGACTGGCCGTTCGGCAAGGCGAAGCAGGGTCGCCTGTGCCTGCAGGACCACGGCGACGAAGTGGCGTTCCGCAACCTGCGCGTCCGCTCGCTGTGAAGTCGGAGCCGGCGACGCTGCTGCTCGTCGAAGACGACGAGAGCCTGCGCCGCGTGCTCGCGCGCGAACTCGAGCGCATGGGCTTCGCCGTCCACGCGTTGCGCGACGGCGACGGCGCGGTCGCGGCGATGCAGCGCCACGACCCTGATGCCGTCGTTCTCGACCTGCATCTGCCGGGCACGCCTGGCATGGAGCTGCTGCCGCAGTTCGTCGCCGCCGATCCCACCGCGCCGGTCGTCGTCTGCACCGGCCATGGCTCGGTCGCGCTGGCCGTGCAGGCCATGCAGCGCGGCGCGTTCGACTTCCTGACCAAGCCGGTCGAACTCGACACGCTCGAGCAGACCGTCCGCCGCGCCATCGCCCATGGCGCGCTGCTGCGCGAGAACGCGCGCCTGCGCACCGCCTCGGCCCACGCCGCGGCCGACGCCATCGT
The DNA here is from genome assembly GCA_040375075.1 of Planctomycetota bacterium. GTDB lineage: Bacteria > Planctomycetota > UBA1135 > UBA1135 > UBA2386 > UBA2386. Next base: position 6,966 of record JBEITC010000069.1, read on the forward strand.
CGTCGCCGCGCAGAGTCCGCCGGCGGCGCGGCTCGAGCGGCAACTCGAGCGCATCGCCGCGAGCGACGAGAGCGTGCTGGTCCAGGGCGAGAGCGGCTCCGGCAAGGAACTTGTGGCGCGCCGGCTGCACGCGAGCTCGCGGCGCCACGGCAAGCCATTCGTCGTCGTGCACTGCGGCGCGATCCCCAAGCAGCTCGTCGAGAGCGAGCTCTTCGGCCACGTGCGCGGAGCCTTCACCGGCGCCGACGGCAAGCGGCCCGGCATGTTCGAGGCCGCCGACGGCGGCACGCTGTTCTTCGACGAGATCGGCGAACTGCCGCTCGACGTGCAACCTGCGCTGCTGCGCGCCGTGCAGTTCGGCGAGATCCGGCCGGTCGGCAGCGACGCGGTGCGCCGCGTCGACGTACGCATCGTCGCGGCCACCCACCGCGACCTGCGCGCCATGGTCGCAGCGCAGACCTTCCGCGAAGACCTGTACTACCGGCTGGCCGTGCTCGAGGTCGCGGTGCCGCCGCTGCGCGAACGGCCCGAGGACATCGTGCCGCTGGCGGAGGCCTTCCTGGCCCGCGAAGCCGGGCGCGCCGGACGGCCACTGCGCTTCGACGACGACGCCCGCACGGCGCTGCGCGGTTACGCATGGCCCGGCAACGTGCGCGAGCTGGAGAACGCGGTCGTGCGCCTTGGCGTGCTCGCCGACGGCCCGGTCCTGAGCGCGCGCGACGTCACCGGACTGGCGCTGGGGCGGGCTGCCCCGCAGACCACCGCCGGGCCGCTGCCGACGCTCGATCTGCACGCGCTCGAGCACTTGGCCATCGCGGCCGCGCTGCAGCGCAGCGGCGGCGACAAGACCGAGGCGGCGCGCACGCTCGGCATCGCGCTGCGCACGCTCTACAACAAGCTCGCGGCAGCCGACGACGGCAAGCCGGCCGACTGACGCTGCCGGCCGACTGACGCTGCCGGCCAAATGACGCTGCCGGCCGACTGACGCTGCCGGCCCGCGTTCGCAGGACCGCCGCTGACGCTCACCAGCGCAGCAACAGCAACTCGCTGCAGAAGCCCGGGCCCATCGCGAGCATGACGCCGAGGTCGCCGGGCGCGCCGGGATGGGCCTTCAGGTTCTGCTCGAGGATCATCAGCACCGACGCGCTCGACAGGTTGCCAGCGCGCGCGAGGCAGTCCCAGCTCGCCTGGAGCTCGGACTGCGGCAGGCCGAGGCCATCCTGCAGGCCCTGCAGCACCTTCGGGCCGCCCGGATGCGCGATCCAGCGGCGGATGTCGCTGCGGCGGAGCCCATGGCTGGCCAGGAAGGCGTCGACGTCCTGCGGCAGGCGGTCGCGCGCGACATCGGGCACCTCGGCGGACAGCACGATGCGGAAGCCATGCGCGCCGATGTCCCAGCCCATGACGTTCTCGGTGTCCGGGTAGAAGACCGACCGCGTGTCGACGATGCGCGGACCGGCGGCGCGATGGCGTTCGCCGACGACGACCGCGGCCGCAGCGCCGTCGCCGAACAGGCCGACGCTGATCAGGTTGGCGACCGAGTGGTCGTGCGGCTGCAGCGTCAACGAACAGAGCTCGACGGACAGCACGAGCACGACGCCGTCCGGCTTGCCGCGCAGGAAGTCGGCGGCGCGCGAGATCGTGGCGGCGCCGGCGACGCAGCCGAGGCCGAACAACGGCATGCGCTTGACGTCATGGCGCAGGCCCAGGCGCGTCACCAGGCGCGCGTCGACCGACGGACTGGCGAGGCCCGTGACCGTCGTGAACACGATCGCGTCGACCTCGTCGGCGCGCACCCCGGCGGCGGCGAGCGCATCGCGGCAGGCGCGCTCGCCGAGCTCCAGCGCGCCGCGCAACCACGTCGCGTTGGCGCCGGTGAACTCGATGCCGGCGTCGTAGCGCTCGAGCGGCTGCACGAGGTGGCGTCCGTCGATGCCGCAGTTGCCGTGCAGCAGGCGCAGGCGGTCGGCCGCGCGGCCCTCGAGACCCATCAGGCGGACCAACGATTCGGTGATCGTGCCCTGGTCGTACCAGTGCGACGGAAAGGCGCTGCGGACGGAGGCGATCTTCATGGGAACAGGCGAGGCAGCAGGTACGGCACCGAACGACGATAGGCAAGGAAGCGTTCGCCGAAGCGGCGGTGCCAGCGCGCTTCCTTGTAGCGCGGCCCGACGACGCAGTAAGCGCTCCAGGCGACGGTGAGCAGCAGCCAGTCCGGCGTCCACGTCGGCGCCGTCCACAGCACGAGGGCGAAACCGAGGTAGATCGGTTGGCGGCAGCGCGCGAAGAGGCCTCGCGTCGGCAGGTCGCCGTAGTCGACCTTGCGGCCGCGCAGCAGCGCCCACCACCCTGCTGCCCCGGTCTGCAGCATCAGGCCGGCGTCGAACAGCGCCTTGTGCAGGAACAGCCAGGCCGCGCCGAACAGGCACCACTGCGCAGCGCCCAGCGCCCCCGACGGCTCGTGCCAGACCACGCCCGACGGCGACCACAGCCAGAAGGCGGCGAGCAGCTGCAGCGAAGCGCTGATCGCGAAGGTGCTCGGCGCCAGCGTGGCGCCGTGGCCGAACGGACTCAGCTTCGCCAGCCAGCCGCGGCCGCGCCCGAGCAACCAGCTGTGCACCAACGGAAACTGCGCCACCAGCAGCGCATTCGCCAGCCAGGCCGACGCGCCCGACAGCGGGCCGAGGCCGTGCCGCATGCCGGTCGCCAACGAGACGGCCATCGAACCGACGGCGACGCCGAAGACGCCGTGGCACAGCAGCGCCATCGCCACGGCGCGGGACACGCTGCGCGGCGGCACGGCGACGGCGGTCATGCGGCCTCCTTGGCGAACAGCATCGCGTAGCCGACCGCGAGGCTCGGGCTCTTCTGCAACTGCACCGCGCCGCTGCGCACCGTCGCCCACAGGCGCGGCGCCTCGCCGCAGCGCGCCACTTCGCGCAATCCGGCGGTCGCCGCCATGCCAGCGAGCTCGGACGGCTGCACGAAGAGATCGTGCCGGTGCGTGCCCCTTGGCACGTAGCCGAGTCCCTCGGCCAGCACGATCGCGAGCCACTTCGCGCGGCGCGTGCGCGCGATGGTGTTGACGAACAGCCGGCCGCCCGGCTTCAGCAGCGCGGCGGCGGCAGCGACGACCGCAGCCGGCTGCGCCACGTGCTCGAGCACGTCGGCGAGCAGGACGAGGTCGGCGCGACCCCCAGCGATCGGCGGCGCGAGGAGATCGCCGACGACCGGCTGGAAGCGACGGCTCGCCGCCGACCGCGCGTCGCGCAGCGCCGCGCCCGCGAGATCGACGCCGAGCACGCAAGCACCCTGGGCCGCCAACGGCGCTGCCAGCAGGCCGCCGCCGCACCCGAGATCGACGATCGTCCGGCCGCGCAGGTCCACGCCGCACCACTCGGCGAGCAGGCCCAGTCGGAACGACGAGACGGCCCGCAGCGACGCGAAGGCGCGGTCCGCGGGATCCCACCAGCCGCCGCGGTCGAACAGAGGCTCGGCGCGCGTCGCCATCACTCCACCGGCTTGCGCCGCAGGCGCAGCACGCCGTTCGGCGCGGTGATGCGCAGCTCGCCGGCCGCAGCTTCGCACGTCGCGGCCGGTTGGCCGTCGAGCACGAGCCCCTCGGACCCGATCGACCACGCGCCGGTCAGCGTCTGGAAGGCAAGGCGCTCGCCATCGTCGGCGAGCGCGGCGCCGGTGTAGGAGCCATCGGCGGCGAACAGGTAGAAGACCTTGCGCAGCGCGACGGCCGCATCGCCTTGGAGGTCGACCGACTCGTGGAAGCCGACGAGGTCGGCAGCCGACGCCGGCGACCAGGACGGTTCCGCGTCGAACGCCGGAGCCATGCGCTCGGTCGGCGCGACGACGTTCGATCCGATGCAGGCAGCACCCAGCATGCACGCCGCCAACGCCGCCCGTTGGGCACCGCGGCGGCTCATTGCTTCTTGCTCCCGGCGACGGCCCGCGCGCGCAGCGCGATCCACACCACGACCTCGTCCTGCATGTTGATCAGGCCGAGCTGGCTCGGCACCGGCACCCCGTAGTCGGAGAGCTTCAGCGGCGTCTGTCCGGTGACCACCACGCGCTTCTGCGCGTCGAGTTCGATCCGCACCGGCATGGTGACCGGCAGTGACCGGCCGCGGATCGTCATCGTGCCATGCACCTCGCCCGCCACGGTCTGCTTGGCGACGTCGATGCCATCCTTCGCTGGCCGGAAGCCGGCGACGGCGAACCGGATCTCGGCGTGCGTCTTCGTGTCGAGGTGGTCGCGCAGGTTGTCGTCGCGGCCTTCGACGCCGGTGACCAGCGTCGCCGCCTGCGCGATCACCTCGCCGGTCCACCTGCCCTCCGGATCGTCGAAGTCGGCGCGGAAGGCGCCGCGCACCGCCGAGGTCTTGCCGGTGAAGTCGTGCAAGGTGCTCTTGGCGTCGAAGCCGACGCTGCAGAGGTCGGCGACGAGCGTGTAGTCCTGCGGTTCTTCGAAGCGGAACTTCGTCGTCGGCACCGTGAAGCTGAGGAACCCGGTCTTCGGCGCCGACGGGGCCGGCGTGACCGGCGCCGGTTCGACGGCGACCGGCGCTGGCTCGACGGCGACCGGCGCGGCTGCGACCGGTTCCGGCGCGGCCTTGCCGCCCGCCGCGGCGGCCAGCG
>JBEITC010000312.1:0-4994 GCA_040375075.1 Planctomycetota bacterium
CGGCAGGCTTGGCGGCGGGCACGGCGGGCGTGGCCGGCGCGGCGGGAGCTTCGTCAGCGGGCTTCTTCTTCAGGAAGTCGAACAGTCCCATGGTGTCGCGGCGCCGCAAGGCGCACGCCTCCGAGCGGAAATCAGGGCGGAGCAGCCTAGCGTGATCGGCAGGTCCCGGCCACGACGTCGACGGCTCCGCACCGAAGCGGGACGCGCGGCCCCGGGCCCGTCGCTACAACGTCGGCATGACCGGACGTTCGGCGCCATCGTCGTGGCTGTTGACCGACGAGCCCCATCGCGTTGGCAGCGGCTGGATCAGCGGCGTGCTCGGCGCCGTGCTCGGCCTCGCCGGCGCCGGCTCGGCGGCGTGCCTCGCGTGGCCCGACGCGCTGACGACGCCGGCGTTGCACGCGCACTGGCCGGCCGCGCTGCCGACCTGGACGGCCATCGCGTTGCTGGCGGCCGCCGCGCTCGGCGCGCTCTCGCTCGCGCTGCGACGCAAGAAGACGCTCGGCCTCGTCGCGCTCGCCGCCGCCGCGCTCGGCGCAGCGCTGCTGGTCGCGCTGCCGCACCGCCCGCCCGGCGGCGGCGCTGCGACGATCGCCGTCGACGCGCTCGTGCTCAACCTGCTGCTCTATCCGCTGGTGTTCCTGCCGATCGAGCGCTTGTTCCCGCTGCGCGACCAGCCGACCTTCCGCCCGGAGTGGACGACCGACCTCGCGTGGTTCGTCACCAGCGCGCTGTTCGTGCAGGTGACGACCGCGGTCGTGCTCGCGCCGGGCGACCGACTCGCCGCCGCGCTCGCCGACGGGCTGCCGGCGGCGCGCGCCGCCGTCGCCGGCTTGCCGCTGGCGCTGCAGTTCGTCCTGGTCGTGCTGGTCGCCGACCTCGCGCAGTACTGGATCCACCGCGCCTGCCATCGGTGGCCGTGGCTGTGGCGCTTCCACGCCATCCACCACTCGGCGGTGGCGATGGACTGGCTCGCCGGCTCGCGCCTGCACGTGGTCGATGCGCTGCTGACGCGGGCGCTGGTCTACGCCGTCATCGCAGCGCTCGGCTTCGACCTCGCCGCGATCGGCGCCTACCTCGCCTTCGTCGGCGCGCAGGCGACGTTCGTGCACGCCAACGTGCGCTGGGACCTGCGGTGGCTGGAGCCGTGGCTGGTGACGCCGCGCATCCACCACTGGCACCACGCCGACGCGCTGCCCGACGGCAACTTCGCGGTTCACCTGCCCGTGCTCGACCGCGTGTTCGGCACGCTGCGCTTGCCGACCGAGGGCTGGCCCGACCGCTACGGCCTCGCCGGCGGCGCGCCGGCGCCGCGCGGCTTCTGGCGGCAGCTGCTCACCGCACGCCCGTCGTCAGCGTGATGCCGTTGCTGGCGACGAGGCCGAACGGATTGGCGGCGAAGTCGAAGACGAAGCCCTGCTGCCGGAACGTCGTGCCGGCGAGCACCGGGTTGTTGGGGATCGACACCAGCCAGTCGGCGACGTTGCCGGTGCTGATGTTGATCGCCGAGACGTCGGGCGCGACCAGCAGGCTGCAGCCCGCCGCGCCATAGACGTCCAGCGGGATCGGCTGGATCGACTGGAAGCTGGCGACGAAGATCCCGCCGAAGGCGCCGGTCGGGACGTTGGTCACGCGCGTGCGGCAGAGATCGCCGAGCCACGGCAGCGACAGCGGCGCGTTGGCGAGCGCCGGCACGCCGAGCGTGCCCGTGCAGCCGGCGCCGAACGTCGCCACGTCGGCGTGCCGCTGCGTCCGGTAGACCCACGTGTCGTTGACGGGGATGTTCGCTCCGAACGGCGCGATGAAGCCGCCGTGCACCACGACGCGCCGCTGCGCGGCCTCGTAGACCATCGCGACGCTGTGGCGCGCGCCGGGGCCGATGTTGGCCACGACCGACCACTCGGTGCCGTTCCATTCCCACGTGAACGGGTCGGACAGCGTGCCGCCGCACAGCACGATGCGCTGGCGGCCTGCATCGGTGACCATGCCGGCGCCGATGCGGAACGGCGGCGGCGTGACCGGCAGGCGCTGTGCCCACGTCACGCCGTTGAAGGTCCAGGTGTCGTTGAGCAGCACGCTGGACGGGCCACTGACGCCGACGCCGCCGTGCAGCAACATGCCACCGAGGACCGGCTCGTTGGCCATGCGGCCGAAGCCGCGCGCCGGCGGCGAGAGCGGCAGGTTCGTGCGCTGCGTCCACGTGAAGCCGTCCCATTCCCAGGTGTCCTGCAGCGGCACGTTGCCGGGACCGAAGCCGCCGAACAGGACGACGCGACCGCGCGCCGCATCGAAGGCGCACGCAGCGCCTTGACGCGCCGACGGGTAGTTCACCGGCGAGAGCTGCGTCCAGGTGACGCCGTCCCACTCCCAGGTGTCGTCGAGCGACTGCAGCGTCGCCTGGCTGAAGCCGCCGAAGACGATGACGACCTGCCGCAGCGCGTCGTAGGCGATCGCCGCTTCCTGGCGGATCGGCAACGTCGGCGCGACGGCCTGGACCCAGTTGCTGCCCTGCAGGTCCCAGGCCTCGTTGAGCAGGCCGGCCGCGCCGACGCCGAACAGCAACTGCGTGCGACCCGCGGCCTCGTGATGCACGAGCAGCGGACTCGAACGCGGCGTTGGCGCCTGCTGCGGATAGACCACGGACCACGACGCTTGCGCGGCGGCGGCCACGGGCAGGACGACGACGGCAGCGGCGACGGCGAACGACGACGGGATGCGAAGCTTCATGCGACGAGAGTTCGTTCTTCTTCCGGTTGCCGCGCAAGGTTCGGCGGGCAATGGCGAGGCGCGGAGGATAGCAAGGATTGGCTGACGCATGTGGTCGCGCGCTAGCCTCGTCGCATGCTCGCGCCGGCCCTCGATCTTCCGCTCGTCCGTAGCCGTTTCCCCGGCCTGCAGCGCGGCCACGACGGCGTGCGCAGCGTCTTCTTCGACGGACCTGCCGGCAGCCAGACGCCGATCGCCGTCGCCGACGCGATGCGCGACTACCTGCTGCACGGCAACGCCAACCACGGCGGCGTCTTCGCCACGTCGCGTGCGACCGATGCCATGGTCGATTCCGCGCGCGCGGCGTTCGTCGACTTCCTCGGCGCCGACGATCCGGAGGAGATCGTCTTCGGCGCCAACATGACGACGCTGACCTTCCACCTGGCGCGTCAGTTGGCGCGCACGTGGCGAGCAGGCGAAGAAGTCGTCGTCACCGACAGCGACCACGAGGCCAACGTCATGCCTTGGGTCCTCGCCGCGCGCGACGCCGGCTGCACGGTGCGACGGATCGCGGTGCGCGCCGACGCCTCGCTCGACCTCGACGACGCCGAGCGCCAGATCGGCCCGAAGACGCGCCTCGTCGCCATCGGCGCGGCGAGCAACCTCAGCGGCACCGTGCACCCGGTGAAGCAGCTCGCCGCGCTCGCGCGGCGGCACGGCGCGCTCAGCTACGTCGACGCGGTGCACTGGGCGCCGCACCTGCGCCTGCACGTGCGGCAACTCGGCTGCGACTTCCTCGCCTGTTCGGCCTACAAGTTCTTCGGGCCGCACCTCGGCGTGCTGTGGGGACGCCGCGTGCTGCTCGAGGAGACCGCGGCCGACAAGGTGCGCACGTCGCCCGCGCACGGCGCCGGGAAGTGGCAGACCGGCACGGCCAACTTCGAAGGCATCGCCGGAGCGCTCGCCGCGGTGGAGTACCTCGCGCAGCTCGGCCGCGAAGTCGGCGGCCACGGCGACCGCGCCGCGCTGCTCGACGCGGCGTTCCACGCGATCGAACGGCACGAGCGCGAACTGTGCGCGCAGCTGCTCACGGGTCTCGCGGCGATCCCCGGCGTGCGCGTGGTCGGCATCGCCGATCCCCGGCGCGTCCGCGAGCGCTGCGCGACGGTGTCGTTCACGTCGACGACGATGCGACCGGCGGCGCTCGCGCACGCGCTGGCCGACCGGCACGTGCACTGCTGGTCGGGCAACAGCTACGCGTTGTCCCTCACCTCGGCGCTGGGTCTCGAGCCCGACGGCGTGCTGCGCCTGGGCTTGCTGCACTACAACACCGCCGACGAGGTCGACGTCGTGCTCGGCCACCTGCGCGCGCTGCTGGGTTGATCGGCGACGGGACGGCGCGCTGCGCTTGCGCGCGCCGCCGCTGCGCCTACCGTGCTCGCCCCCCAGACGATCCGACCGCACAGCGCGGTCCCACCACGGAGACGACACGATGCGCACTGCCTTCCTCGCCGCGTTCGCGGCCTTCAGCCTGTCCCTGTCCGCCGTCGCCCAGAAGATCCAGGTCTTCGGCGGCGCCGCCGAGCGCGCCAGCTCGAGCCTGATCCTCTTCGGCGACAACGTCATGGCCGGCGTCACGCTGACCTACGGCCAGCCGATGTGGCAGCCGGAGTACGACACGATGCTCGACAAGCTGAAGGGCCGGCTGAACCGCCTCGGCAAGGACATGTGGACGACGCTGCTGACCACGGTGCCGCTCGAGCTCGGCGGCGCGAAGGTCGAGCCCGGCAGCTACGTCGTCGGCCTGATGTGCGACAAGGACGGCAAGTTCCACCTCGCGCTGCTCGACGCCACCAAGTCGGCGAAGGCCGGCACGCTGCCGTTCGGCCAGCAGACGTGGACGCCGGACGTCCTCTGCCCGCTGACGCTGAACAAGGACGGCGCCAAGGAGGCCGCCGAGAAGATGACGATGACGCTCGCGGCCGACGCGAAGGATCCGAGCAACGGCACGTTCACGCTGGCGTGGGGCAAGCACACGCTGACGGGCGCGCTGAAGCTGCAGCTCGCCAAGTGATCGGAGCGAGCCGACGGCGCGCCTGAGAGCCCGCGAAGGACTCTTGATGCGCGCGCTCAGGATGCCCTTCGTGGCCGCTCTCGCGGCCACGAAGAGCCGGAGCAACCCCTGGCTCCCGGGCGCTGACGCGCCCCCCGCGGCCCGCAGCTACGGCATGCCGGCCAGCGCCCGGCGCGCGCACAGTCGCGCGCCCAACGCGAGCGCGACCAGCGCC
>JBEITC010000501.1:0-2832 GCA_040375075.1 Planctomycetota bacterium
CCGCCGCCACCACCACCGCCACGCCGACGACGACGCCGACGGCCGCCGCGCCAGCGGCGCCGCTCCGGGCCACCGCCGTCGCCGCCGCCGCCGCCGCCACCGTCGAAGCCGCCAGAGAAGTCGCCGTCCGAAATGCTCATGCCTTGCGATCAGGACCGCGCGGGGCGCGGCCGTTGCGGAAGACGTCGCCGGTCCTTGCGCCTGCAAGGGCCGCCGCGCCGCCATCCAGGTAGGCGACTGCCAGCGCGACGCGCACCGCCGAGGCGGCCGCGCAACGCTGCGTTTCACCGCTGCATCGTCCGCAGGCCGACCCGGAGGAACCGGGCCGAGGTTCGCGCGCGGACTTCCCCGCCAGGAACACTCCTGGCGACGAATGCGACGGCAATGCCGTCGCGGAACTCGCTGCGGCCCGGGCTTCGGCGCAAGGCCGCCCGCCGGATGCGGCGCGCGGATCTGCGCAGGGCCCAATGCACACGTCGGCAACCTGGCCGATGGCGCGAGCGCACAACCGGGGCGAACCGAAGAACGGCCGGCCCGAGTCGGCGGCGAGTATCGCCGAGCCGCTGGTTCCGCCAGCGCCTCCGACGACGGAGCGGGACGCTAGCCGCGCCGCCGCCCGCGGGCAAGCGCGCGGCGCGGAATCCGGCAGTTCCTCACCACCAGCGGATGGCCGCCGGAGCTTCCGCGTTGCGAGCCGTCGGCCGACGCGCTATCCACGCTGTCTTGCGGTCGGGAGTTCGGACTCAACCCGGGCACCACCGCGCTCCGAAAGATCCCTGGCGAGGGGCCCACCGCCCCCGCCCACCCACGACGCAATGCCGAACCCCTTCGAACTGGATCCCCGCTCCCTGCGCCTCGACGAAGACGAGGACGACGACCACGAGTGCGAGAAGAAAGGTGAGGAGAAGGAAGGCGGCGGCCCGAACCCCTACGAGAAGGCGTTGTTCGAGTCGCGCACGATGCTGCTCAGCGGCCCGGTCGACGACAAGATGCTGAAGGAGGCGACGATCCGTTGCCTCGCGATGGAGCAGAAGGACGCGAAGAAGCCGATCACGGTGCTGATCAACTCGCCGGGCGGCAGCGCCGACGCCGGCTTCGCGATCTACGACATGCTGCGCTTCATCAAGCCGCCGGTCGTCACCGTCGTGAACGGCCTGTGCGCCTCGGCCGGCATCCTGATCCACCTCGCCGCCGACAAGAAGCGCCGCTTCTGCATGAGCGAGAGCCGCTTCATGATCCACCAACCGTCGACGATGGGCCGCGGCACCGCCAGCGACCTCGACATCACGGCCAAGGAGATCCTCAAGCTGCGCGACCGCTACAACCGCATCATCGCGGAAGCGTGCAACAAGACGCTCGAGCAGGTGACGGAGTCGGCCCGCCGCGACTTCTGGCTCGATGCCCCGCAGGCGCTGGAGTACGGCCTCGTGCACAAGGTCGTCACCAAGCGCGACGAACTGCCGAGCTGAGTCAGCCAAGCGCCTGCCTGCAGGCTCTCGGCCTGCCCCTGGTGGCCGCCAGCGCGGCCACCTCGAACGCGACGCGATGCAGCCCTGTCGGGCCCTGAGCCCGCGGCGCGACGGCCGCTGCCCAGGCGCGCCGACGGCGGCGCGACCGGAGACGCCACCACGAAGCGCCCGCGCGCGCAGCCGGCCAAGCTTGCGCGCGGCGTCGAGGCGGCTGCGAGCCCTGGTCTGACGGCGCGCCGACGGCGGCGCTGCAGCACAGGGGCTTGAACCCGCCGCCCGCTGCGCCGTTGATGGCGGCATGTGGACCGCAGCGACCTGCACGCTCGCGCTATGCCTGCCGCAGGAGCGGCCGGCGACGCGCTTCGTCGCGCCGCCCGCAAACTTCGTCGTCGTGCTGCGCGATCCGACGGGCAAGCCGGTCGCCGACGCCGACGTCGCGCTGGTGACCCACGAACCGGGCGTGCCGACGGCGCTGGCATGGTTCACCGAACTGGCGCAGGCCGATGCCGAGGCCATGCCGGCGCTGCAACCGGCTGCGCGGCTGTGGACGCGCAGTGACGAACGCGGCCGCGCCAGCGTGCCGGCGATGGTCGGCGACGCAGCCACGGCCAATGGCATGGTGACGACGGCCAGCGGTCTGGGCGCGGTGGTCGTCGGCCTGCAACCGGGGCGGCCGCAGCGGCTCGCGCTCGCGCCGCTCGCGGCGGTCACCACCGTGGCTGGCGACGACACGCTGCGCGTCCACGCGCGCCTGCGCACTGGCGACGACCTCGTCACGTTGCCGTTCGTCGCCGGCGCGAGTCCGCGCCTGCCCGCCGGCGAGCACGATCTCTGGGTGCGCACCCGACGCGGTTGGAACTGGCGCCGCCTCGCGCTCGCGCACGGCCAGACCGTCGCGCTCCCCGACGAACCGGCGGCGCGGCGCGTGCAGCGGCCGGGTCCTGGCTGGCAACTGCTGCCCGAAGGCCGCGCCGATGTGCCGCTGTTCGCCGATGGCGAAGACACCGTCGCCCTGTGCGGCGCCGCCGCGGCCGCGACCTTCGTCGCGTGGCACGCCGCGAGTGGCCGGGTGCTGCCGGCGCAGGCCGTGCCGGACGCGCCGGCCGGCGACGCCGCAGCGTGGCCGGTCCCCAACGCGGCGACGGCGTTCGTCGACGGCCTCGCCGACGCGCCGACCGGAACGGACGCGCACGAAGCGCTGGCGCTGATGCAGCGGACCGCCGCCGGCGACTGGCTGCCGGTCGGCATCGCCACGGCGCGCAGCGAAGGCCCGGACTTCCGCCGCGCGTTCGAACTGCCGCTGCCGCCCGCCGGCGATTGCTGGCTCGTGCACGTGCGCCGCGGCCGCGCGCCGCACGCCGCC
>JBEITC010000329.1:0-4741 GCA_040375075.1 Planctomycetota bacterium
AGAAGGCCTTGCCGTAACGCAACGAGCAGCAATCGTGCGTCAGGCCATCGAGCGGCAGACGTCCGTGCAGCTTGTCGTCGGCGTCGATGACCCAGATGTAGTCGGCCGTGCCGTCGGCGAGGCGCAGGGCCTCGCTGCGGTTGTGGCCGAAGTCGCGCCAAGGCCGCTCGTGCAACTCGCCGGGCACGCCCTTCGCGGCGAACCAGCTGCGGACGAGCTCCTGGGTGCCGTCGGTCGAGCCGGTGTCGACGATGACCCAATGATCGATCAAGCCGTGCAGCGACTCGAAGAGCTCGCGCAGCACGTGTGCCTCGTCCTTGACGATCATGTTCAGGCAGATCGTCGCCTTCACCGCACCGCCTCCATTCGTTGCCAGCCTCCAGCTGACGCCCGGCTCGACGCATGGCCTCGCGGACCATCCCGTGCCACACGCCCCTCGCGTGCGCGCCCCCGGAAGGATCGTCCCGGACCCGCGGCGGCCTTGAACGACCGACCATGTCGCCGGCGCGCCGCGCGCGATCCCGCCGATGCCGCCGGCGCGATCCGCGCAGGCGCGCCCGCGCCGGCCGCTACTTCACGTGCGGCACGGCGAGCCGCAGCGCCAGCGCGTTGAACGCCGCCAGCTGCTCGGCCTTCTTCGCCGCGAACGCATCGAGCTGTGCCCGGATCGCCGCCGACAACTCGGCCGCGACGTCGCGCTGGCCCTGCGTCGGTCCGAACTCGGCGGCCTCGACCGCCGACAGCACGCCGAGCAGCTTGTCGGTCAGCTGGATCGGGTAGTTCAGCGGGTCTTGGCTGCTCTTCGACTTGGTCTGGTAGAGCGCCTCCTCGACCGGCGTCAGCGCCGCGTCGAGGGCCTTGCGCGCGTCGACGAGCTGCGCCTTGGCGTCGCCCTCGGCGCGGTCGACGACCGCCTGCGTCTGCGTGCGCAGCGACCGGATCGCAGCGATCGCGTCGTGCGCCTCGGTGACCAGCGCATTGCCGTCGCGCACCAGCCGGAACCGGTCCTGCAGCGCGGCGCTCGTCGCCGGCGAGCGCGGGTCGGGCAGCAGCGTGCCGACCACCGTGCGCGACGCGTCGCCGCACGTCACCGTGATCGGGTAGTCGCCGGGCGCGGGCTTCGGCGCGCGGCTGCGACCGTTCCACAGGATCATGCCGTCGAGCACCTTGGCGTCGTCGGTCTTCCAGGCGATGCGCACGGCGTTCATGCCGCGCTTCACGGCCAGCTTCTCGTCGTCCTTGCTCGCGTCGGTCGCTCGCGACCAGACGACCTTGCCGTCGAAGTCCTTGCACTCGATCGCGACGCGCTCGGCGACCGGCTGGTCGGCAGGCCCGCCGATCCAGAAGCGCACGACGAGGTCCTTGGCCGGATTGCGGCCGAGCCCGTCCTTCGGCTCGTCGTCGCCGCCACCGCGCACGACCGGGATCGGCTCGAACGCGACGAACGGCCGCGAAGCGAGGTCGGGCGCGAGCTGGCGCAGCTGCGGCAGGCCGTCGAACGACCAGAACGAACGGCCCTGCGTCGCGGCGATCAGGCTGCCGTCCTTGACGACGAGGTCGGTGATCGGCACCAGCGGCAGGCTGTTGGCGAGTTTCTGCCAGCGACGGCCGTCGTCGAAGCTGCACCAGACGGTGCGCTCGGTGCCGCAGTACAGCAGGCCCGGCACGACCGGGTCCGGTCGGATGCAGCGCGTGAACCAGCCGGCGTCGAGCCCGCCGGAGATCTCACGCCACGTCGCGCCGAAGTCGTCGGTGGCGAAGAGATACGGCCGGAAGTCGTCGAGCTTGTAGCGCGTCGCCGCGAGGTAGCAGCCGCCGTCCTGGTGCAGGCTGCCGGCGATGCAGTTGATCTGCGCCCACTCGGGCAGGCCCTTGGGCGTCACGTCGGTCCAGGTCGCGCTGCCGTCGCGCGTCACGTGCACGCGGCCGTCGTCGCTGCCCGTCCAGACGACGCCGCGCTGCCGGCCCTCGTCGACGGTGAAGATCGTGCCGAAGTACTCGACGCTGGTGTTGTCCTTGGTGATCGGGCCGCCCGACGACCCCATCTTGCTCTTGTCGTTGCGCGTCAGGTCGCCGCTGATCGGCTGCCAGCTCTGGCCGTCGTCGCGACTGGCGAACAGCGTCTCGGCGGCGGTGTAGAGCAGGCCCGGTTCATGGCGGCTCCAGAGGATCGGGAAGTTCCACTGGAAGCGGTGCTTGAGCGCCTCAGCGCCCGCGCCCATCGGATTGTCCGGCCAGACGTCGACGCGGCGGCGCAGGCCCGTGCGATGGTCCTGGCGCACGAGGTAACCGCCGTAGCTGCCGCCGAACACGACGTCGGCCTCCTTGGGCTTCGGCGCGAGCCAGCCGCTCTCGCCGCCGGCGGTGTCCTCCCAATCGCCCTGGCCGATGCCAGCGCCGCGGCTGCGGTGGCGGATGCGCACCGTGCTGTTGTCCTGCTGGCCGCCGTAGATCCGGTACGGCGCGTCGTCGTCGACGGCGACGCGGTAGAACTGCGCCGTCGGCTGGTTGTCGATCGTCGACCAGCTGGTGCCGCCGTCGTAGGTCACGCACGCGCCGCCGTCGTTGCCTTCGACCATGCGCTGCGGATCCGTCGGGTCGATCCACAGGTCGTGGTTGTCGCCGTGCGGCACGCCGATGGTCGTGAACGTCTTGCCGCCGTCCGTCGACTTGTGGAACGAGACGTTGAGCACGTAGACGGTGTCGCGGGCCTTGGGGTCAGCGACGACGCGCGTGTAGTACCAAGCGCGCTGGCGCAGGTTGCGGTCGTCGTTGACGCGCTGCCAGGTGGAGCCGGCGTCGTCGCTGCGGAACAGGCCGCCTTCCTCGGCTTCGATCTGCGCGTACAGGCGCTTGGGGTCAGCCGGCGAGGCGCAGATGCCGGCGATGCCGAGCACGCCCTTGGGCATGCCGGGCTTGTCGTGCAGCGGCTGCCACGAGTCGCCGCCGTCGGTCGACTTCCACACGCCGCTGCCCTCGCCGCCGGACTCGAGCGTCCACGGCAGGCGGATGGCGCGCCACGTCGTCGCGTAGAGCGTGCGCGGATCGTCGGGCGCGAAGCAGAGGTCGACGGCGCCGGCGTGCTCGTTGGCGAAGAGCACGCGCTGCCACGTGGCGCCACCGTCGGTCGTGCGATAGACGCCGCGCTCGGCGTTCGGGCCGGAGACATGGCCCATGACGGCGGCGTAGACGATGTTCGGGTTGGTCGGGTGGACGCGCAGCCGGCTGATGTGCCGCGAGTCCGGCAGGCCGACGAAGGTCCAGGAGGCGCCAGCGTCGGTCGACTTCCACACGCCATCGCCGCTGCTGACGTTGCCGCGCCAGGTCTTCTCGCCGCCGCCGACGTACAGGATGCGCGGGTCGCTCGGCGCGACCGCGACCGCCCCGATCGATCCGCCGAACGATCCATCGCTGACGTTGCGCCACGCCTTGCCGCCGTCGGTCGTCTTCCAGACACCGCCGCCGCACGCGCCCATGTAGTAGGTGTCACGCTCGGAGGGGATGCCGGTGACGGACGCGACGCGCCCACCGCGGAATGGACCGACGAGCCGCCAGTCGAGCGTGGCGAGCAGATCGTTGGGCACCGGGCCGCGCGGCTCTTGCGCCGGCAGCGAAGGGAACGTGGCGACGAAGGCGAGCGTGCTGGCGAGCAGGACGGACGATGAAGCGGCGCGCGGACGACGGATCATGGGGCGGGATGGTAGGGAGAGGGCGGGGAGGCGGGAATGGGGCGTGAGGTTCGTGGCGGGTGTGGGGACGCGGGGGGTGTGGACGCGGCGGTGTGGGGACGCGGGGGTGTGGGGGTGTGTGGCGGTGTGGGGGTGTGTGGCGGCGGGGTGGCGGGGTGGTGATGTGGCGTGGTGGTGTGGTGATGGCTTTGGAAGCATTGGTCGCGTGGTGGCATTCGGTGCCTTGGTTGCGCGATGCGGCGGTCAGGCGACCACTCCAGCTAGAAACGCTGCGGGCGAACCAAGGCAACCAACCGCAGCACAGCCGCTGCGAAGGCCTGGGAAGAGGGAGGGACAGCGGAAACGGGCGAGACAAAGCAATGGCGGCGGAACGGGATGGCGGTGGCGCGGCGGCGCGGCGGCGCGGCGTTACGAATGCGCGGCAGTGCGATGGCGATGGCGCTGGCAATGTCCCGACGCGATGGCCCGGCGCGATGACTCGGCACGCTGGCGAGGATGCAGCCTGACGGCGCTGCGGCGAGCTGCAGTGACGATGCGATGACGCGATCACGCGATGCTGCGATGACGCAACGGCGGCAACCAGCGACGGCGCGAACATTCCCCGAACGAGCGCTTGCGTCGCTGCCCTCGGGGATGTATTTGTGCGCATTCAAAGGTGGAGCGAAGTCACGCGATGGCGACGAGCGGACCCAACAAGCAGGTAAAGCGGACCAAGCCGCGCAAGCCGCCGGCCAAGCGCCGCCTCGTGCAGGCCGCGCTCCCCTTCCGCCTGCGCGGCGGCGCGCGCGAGGGCGCCGGCCGCAAGCCCAATGGCGCTGCCGCGATGATGTCCCGCTCGACGCGCGCATCGCACGCCGCCTACCACCCCGCGCTCGTCACCGTGAAGCTGCGCCAGCACCTCCCCCGCCTGCGCAGCAAGAAGGAGCGCGACGCGCTGCTCGTGCACTTCGCGCGCGGCAAGGACCGCTTCGGCTTCCGCCTGCTGCACTTCGCCATCCTCAACGACCACCTGCACTTCGTCGTCGAGGCCAAGGACCGCACGGCGCTGAGCC
>JBEITC010000183.1:0-7339 GCA_040375075.1 Planctomycetota bacterium
GCAGCGCTCGGCAGCGCGCTGGCGGCGCTCGATCGCGCGCTCGCCGCCGCCGCCGGGCCGGAACTGATCGCCGTCGACCTGCAGGCGGCGCTGCGATCCCTCGATGCCATCGGCGGCATCCACACGCCCGAAGACCTGCTCGACCGCATCTACGCGCGGTTCTGCCTCGGCAAGTAGCAGCCTGCCGCTCCGTCAGGTCCTGCCAGGGAGTCGTTCGGCGCAGGATCTTCCATTGCCAGACCCTTTGACACACAAAGGGTTGGGTGCGTATGGTCCCGCCGTCTGTTGGTCAGGACGTCCGGGGTCAGCCGGGCGTTCCACCTACCGAGAGCCCCTTCCGAACCCCGCGCGTCGCGGCGGTTTCGGTCGGATTCCTGCCATGCGTTGCCCGTACTGCAAGGCCGACAACGACCGTGTCATCGATTCGCGCGCGAGCGCGGATGGATTCGCGATTCGTCGTCGGCGCGTCTGCGCCGACTGCGCCCGTCGTTACACGACGTACGAACGGACGGAGACGGCGCCGCTGCGCGTGGTGAAGAAGGATGGCGAACGCGTCGCGTTCGACCGCCAAAAGGTTCTCGGAGGCATGCTGCGCGCGTGCGAGAAACGGCCGGTGTCGCTCGAGCAACTCGAGACGATCGCCGACCGCATCGAACGCCAATGCATGGAGGCCTTCGACAAAGAGGTGCCGAGCAAGGTGATCGGCAACCTCATCATGCAGGAGCTTCGGCAACTCGATCAGGTGGCGTACGTCCGGTTCGCGTCGGTCTACCGCGAATTCAAGGACGTCACGCAGTTCCTGGAAGAGCTGAAGCCCATGCTGGAGAAGCGGCGGGAGGGCGGTCATGAAGCGTCGGGCGGAACATCTGGTTCAGAAGCGTGATGGTCGGCGGGAGTTCCTGCGCGCGACGAAGCTCGCGCGTTCGATCCATCTCGCCCTGCACAGCGTCGGCGTCGACGAGGACTGGCGAGCGCTCGAGCTCGCCAACGTGACCCTGCAGGCCCTGCGCCAGAAGCGCGGCCCCATGGGCGACGAGGTCGACGCGATGGTGTTGACGACGTCGGAGATCGGCGACGCGGTCCAGCACCTGCTCGTCGTCACCGGCCAACCCAACGCCGCCGTCGCCTTCGGCGCCGTCGCCGCCGAGCGCTCGCGCCGGCGCGCGTCGATCGCGCTGCTGCGGCCGCAGGTCGCCGAAGCGGCGGCCGCCGCCGACACCCTCATGGCCGCGCGCGAGCGCCGGCTGCAGGAGTGACGCCATGCGTCTCAAGCGACTGGTCGCGCG
Source organism: Planctomycetota bacterium (assembly GCA_040375075.1). GTDB lineage: Bacteria > Planctomycetota > UBA1135 > UBA1135 > UBA2386 > UBA2386. The sequence continues at coordinate 1,287 of JBEITC010000183.1, forward strand.
CGGCTTCAAGTCCTTCGCGGACCGCACCGAACTCGAGTTCGACTCGCGCCTGACGGGCATCATCGGCCCGAACGGCTGCGGCAAGTCGAACGTCGTCGACGCGATCAAGTGGGTGCTCGGCGACCAGCGGGCGAAGAGCCTGCGCGGCGCCGAGATGACCGACGTCATCTTCAAGGGCGCCGAGGGCCGCGAGGCCATGGGCATGGCCGAGGTGACGATCACCTTCGAGGACCCCGAGGGTCGCCTCGAGGGCCGCACCAAGATCGACATCTCGCGCCGGCTGACGCTCGACAAGGAGTCGACCTACCTGCTGAACGGCAGCGAGGTGCGCCTCAAGGACGTCCGCGACGTGCTGCTCGACACCGGCCTCGGCACGGGCGGCTACTCGGTGATGGAGCAGGGCCGCATCGACGCGGTGCTGTCGGCCGATCCCGAGGCGCGCCGCGCCATCTTCGAGGAGGCTGCCGGCGTCTCGCGCTTCAAGATCCAGAAGAAGGAGACGCTGCGCAAGCTCGAGCGCACCGACCAGAACCTCGCGCGCATCACCGACCTGCTCGAAGAGCGCGCCCGCCGCATCCGCAGCCTGCGCATCCAGGCCGGCAAGGCGCGCCGGTGGCAGGAACTGCAGTCGGCGCTGCGCGACCTGCGCGCGGCGCTGGCCGTGATCGACGGCCAGTCGTTGCGCGCCGAGCTCGTCGCCCACGCCGAGCGGCTCGCGGAGCTGCAGTACGCGCTCACGACGGCGGACGAAGGCCGCGATGGCGCCGCCGATCGCTTGGCGCAGGCGGACGATGCGATCACGGCCGCCTCGGCGGCGCTCGGCCGCGTGCAGGACGAGCTGCGCCAGTGCCAAGGCGAGCTGACGACGCACCGCGAGCGCGCCGATGCGCAGAAGGATCGCGCCACGGCCCTGGGCGAGGAGCTCGATCGCGGGCGTCAGCGCACGCAAGGCCTCGTCGACCAGCGCGACGAGCGCGCGACGGACCTGGAACTCGCGCGCGACGGCCTCGTCGGCAAGGAAGAGGAGCTCGTCGAGCTGCACCGCCAGCTCGAGGAGCAGCGCCAAGCGGCGCAGCAAGCGCTGCAGTCGTTGCGCCTGATGCAGAAGGAGCGCGACGTCGTGCGCGAGCGCCAGCTCGAGCTGCTGCACGCGCGCACGCGCAGCCGCAACGCCGCCGCCGACGCCAAGGCGACGCGCGGCGCTGCCGAGGCCCGCGGCGCCAAGCTGGCCGAGCGCCAGGGCACGCTGGGCGACGAGCGCGCGCGCCTCGACGGCGAGGTCGACGGTTGGCGCGCCGAGCAGCGCGACGCCGCCACGCGCCTGCGCCTGCTGCAGGAACGCGAGCAGGCGGCGCTCGCCGACCTGCAGGACGCCGACGCCGCCGCGGCGACGCTCGCCGAGAGCGAGGCGAAGATCCGCCGCGAGCTCAACGAGGTCGAGGGTCGCCGGCAGGCGCTGCTCGGCATGGAGGCCCACATGGAGGGCTTCGACCAGGGGCCGCGCTACGTGCTGCAGCAGAAGCCGCCGGGCCTGCGCGGCCGTCTGCTCGACCTGATCGAGATCGACGTCCAGCACGGCCAGGCGCTCGAAGCCGCGCTCGGCCCGTACGTGCAGGCGCTCGTCGTCGACACGCGCGAGCACGCCGCCGCGATCGTGCGGGAGCTCGCCGAGAAGCGGCTCGGCCGCGTGCTGCTGCTGGTCGAGGAGTCGTTCGGCGAAGCGCCCCCGTGCGCGTCGCACTCGACGCTGCTCAAGCCGCCGGAGGGCGTCCACTCGCTGACCGACCTGGTCCGGCACGTGGTCGTCGACGGCGCCGTCGACGATGCGGCGAGCCGCCGCCTGCTGGGCTGGCTGCTGCGCGGCGTCGTCGTCGCCGACTTCGACATCGCCGACAGCTCGCGCGCGGACCTGTGCTTCGTCACGCCCGAGGGCATGCTGGTCTGCGGCCCGCGCATGGAAGGCGGCGCGGCCGCCGAAGGCCATGCCGGCCTCGTCGTGCGGCGCTCGCAGATCCAGGATCTCGGCGTGCAGGTCGCCGCCGTGACCGCGCGCTTGCAGCAGTTGCAGGCCGGCAAGGAGCAGGCGACCGGTCGCGTCGACCGGCTCAAGCGCGAGCTCAAGGCCGTCGGCGACGCGCTCGCCACCGCGACGCGCGCGCTGCAGGCGGCGCAGGGCCAGCAGACGCGCCTCGAGGCGCGCCTTGGCGACGTCGCCCGCGAACTCGGCGAGCTCGCCGACGAAGCGGCGGAGCTGTCGTCGACGCGCGCCGGCGCGCTGGCGCGCCTGGGCGCGGCGTTGTTCGACCAGCACCTGCTGGCGCAGCGCGAAGCCGCGGCGCAGGCCGAGGAACAGGCGTTCGGCGAGCGCATCGCCGCCGCCGAGCGCGACGCGCAGGGCCAGCAGGCCGCCGAGCAGGACTTGCGGGTCCGGCAGGCGACCGCGACCCAGGCGCGCACGAGCCTCGTCTCCGCGATCAAGATGCACGAGGACGCGCTGCGCGACTTCGAGCGCTCGCTGCAGGAACTCGGCGATCGCCAGCGCGACGCGGAAGCGAGCCGGCAGAGGGCCGAGTCCGAACGCGACCGGTTGGTCGAGTTGGCGGTGGTGCTCGAGGATCGCTTCGTCGCGCTCGAAGGCGCCAAGGACGAGGCGCAGTCCGCGGTCGACGTCGCCCGTTCGGCGCGCGCCAGCGTGCAGGCCGAGGTGCAGTCGTGGGAGTCGCGGCGCAGCACCGCCAGCGAGGCGCTGACGCAGACGCGCCTGCGCCACGCCGACGCCGAGCATCGCTTCCTGCGGCTCGAAGAGCGGCTGCGCGAGGACACCGGCATCGAGGTCCGCCGTTGCCTCGGCGAGGTCGAAGGCCTGGGCATCGAGGACCAGTCGGCCCATCACGGGCCGATCGCGCCGCTCGAACTGTGCGAGCAGATCCAGGGGCCGCCGCTGCCGCCGGACGTCGTGCTGGCGTGGCACGGACTGCAGCGCCTCTGGGAGCAGGACACGTTCGAGCAGGACGGCGCGCGCAAGGAGGTCCAGCAGCTGCAGAGCCAGAAGGAGCGTCTGGGCGCCGTCAATCTCGACGCCGTCAAGGAGCTCGACCAGGAGGAAGGCCAGTTCGGGACGCTCGAGGTCGAGGTCGCCGATCTCAAGGAAGCGCGCCGCGCGCTGATGGAGACGCTGAAGAAGCTCGAGGCCGAGTCGAAGACGCTGTTCGAGCGGACGTTCCACGAGGCCCGCAAGAACTTCCAGGAGATCTTCCGCAAGCTCTTCCAGGGCGGCAAGGCGGACATGTTCCTGTCGAACACCGAAGAGGACCTTCTCGAGGCGGGCATCGAGATCGTCGCGCAGCCGCCGGGCAAGCAGCTGCAGTCGATCCGCCTGCTGTCGGGCGGCGAGCGCTCGCTGACGGCGGTCGCGATCCTGTTCGCGCTGTTCAAGGTGCGCCCGAGCCCGTTCTGCATCCTCGACGAGGTCGACGCCGCCCTCGACGAGACGAATGTCGAGCGCTTCCTGCGCGTGCTGCGCGACTTCACCGCGCAGACGCAGTTCTGCATCGTCACGCACCACAAGCGCACGATGGCGGAGTGCCAGGTGCTCTATGGCATCACGATGCAGCGCCGCGGCGTCAGCTCGCGCATCGCGGTGTCGATGCACGAGATCGACAGCTTCCAGGAAGGCGGCGCCAAGCAGGACCGCCCCGAGGCCGCGCTCAAGCGCCGCATCGCCGGCGAGGAAGCCGTCGGCTTCGCCTGAAGGCATGGGAGACGGATCGTCTCCCGGCGCTGGTGGATCGACGTGCTACGAGGTCGCGTGGCCCCGGACGGGCGGCGCGGCCGGCGTGCGCGCGGTCGACGACTCTGCAGGGGCGCGCGCGCTCAGCGCCGCGTCGCCAGCAGCACGTGCTCGCCGGGCAGTTCCTGTCCGGTGGCGGCGAGCACGACCTCGTACGCCCATTCCTCGCGCTGCGGGTCGCGCCAGAAGCGCTCGGGGACGCGCACCGTCGTGGGGGAGACGCTGACGATGCGGGTCTCGCCGAGCGGCGAGGCGTCCGGTCGCTGCAGCTCGAGGCTGCGGGCCTGCTCGATGCGCGCGCGCATCGCCGTCGGCACGTAGGCGAGCACCCGGCGCGGCGTCGCGTCGACGAGCGACGCCACCTCGGCGCCGATCGGGATCCACTCGCCGGCCGCGGCGCCAAGTCCGGCGACGTGACCGCGCATCGGCGCGCGCAGGTCGAGCGACTGCGCGTCGCGCGCGATGCGCTCGAGTCCGGCTTCCTGCTCCGTGATGCGCCAGCGCACCGCCGCCAGCGCGGCGTCGACCGGCGCCGTCGCCGCCGCGCCGGGCGCGAACTCCTGCAGCCGCTTGGTCGTCGTGTCGACGGCGAGGCGCAGGCGGTCGTGCAGCCCTGCCAGCTCCTCGATGCGCTTCTTCCGGGCGTCGCGCTCGGCGCGCAGCGCCGCCAGCTGGGGCGGGCTGGCCATGCCTTGCTGCTCGAGGCGTTCGGTCTCGATCGCCGCGCCCTGCATGCGGACCCGCGCCTCCTCGAGGTCGGTGCGCGTCGCGAGCGCGGACAGCTGCGCCTGCGCGACGGCGCGGACGAGCCGGCGATGCTCGGTCGCCGCCTCGGTCGCGATCGCCGCCGTGTCGGAGCGAGAGGCGTGTTCGGGTTCGGCCTCGGCGTGGGCCATGTCGGCGCGCAGTCGTTCGAGCGCGAGCTGTGCTTCCGCGAGGCGCTGTCGCACGTCGCTGTCGTCGAAGCGCGCCACCACGGCGTCGGCTTCGACCAGTTGGTGGAGTTGCACGGCGACCGTGACGATGCGGCCGCTGGCCGGGGCCAGCACCTTGCTGGCGCGGGCGTCGACGAGCGCTGGCGCGCGGTTGGGGAGCGGCGCTGCCTGCGACAACGGCACGAGCGCGGCGGTCGCGGCGAGCCACACGGCCAGCGGGAGGGCTGTGCGCGCCGACGTGCGGGCGGCCGCCAACGGCGACGGCTTGCGGAAGCTCGGTTGCGGGTCGCTCACGTCATGCCTCCGTGTGGGCGTCCTGCAGGAAGAGGTTCACGTTCTGCGCGCCGGGGATCGTGCGCAGGTCGGCGACCAGCGCCTGATGGCCGTCGGGGTCGCGCAGGCACAGCTGGTACGCGAAGTCCATGGCGCCGTCGTGGCGCGATTCGCGCAGGCTGACGAGGGCGAACCGGCGGCAGTAGTGCTGCAGGACCTGGCGCAGGCGCGCATCCTGCTCGCCCTGCGCCGGCATGCTGAACTGCAGCACGCTGTCGTGGTCGATGCGCTTGCCGAAGCCGACGGCGGACAGGTACGCGGCGGCGAGCAGCACGAAGACGGTGCCAGCGACGGCGAGCGCGGTGTTCTGCACGCCGACGGTGATCCCGACGGCGACCGACAGGAACAGGAAGATCGTGTCGCGGCTGTCCTTGATCGGCGTGCGGAAACGGATCAACGCCAGCGCGCCGAACAGGCCGAACGCGCGCGCCATGCTGTCGCCGATCGCCATCATGACGATGGTGACCACGAGCGGCAGCAGCACGAGCGACTGCACGAACGAGCGCGAGTAGCTCGCCCCTTGGTGCGTGCGGGCGTAGACCCAGGCCACCGGCGTGGCCAGCACGAACGCCAGCAGCAGGTGGTAGAGCAGCGACGGCAGCGCCGGCGTCGTGGCAGTCAGGTCGGCGAAGGCGTCGGCGAGGGGCGGCATCGGGCGTCGGCTCAGCTTACCTGCGCCTGACCGCCGGCGAGAGTGTCGAGCGAGTGGCAGTACTTCGAGCAGGAGACGCGGTGGAGGTCGTTGGCGACGATGACCCCGTGCATCCACCGCGGCATGCGGTCCGTGAACTTCAGTTCCAGGATGACGCCGGGCAGCGGCACGGCGCGGAAGCCGGGGCCGTCGAACGGCAGTTCGATCCGGTCGGTCGGCAAGGCGCACAACCGGCGGTCGACGGTGACGCGCACCTCGGCATCGTCGAGTCCGACGTAGGCCTGACGTTCGTACCGCACCACGGCGGCAGGCGTCGCACGGCGCAGCGTCAGCAGCCGCTGGA
>JBEITC010000350.1:0-4414 GCA_040375075.1 Planctomycetota bacterium
CGACGGATCGCGCGTGTCGTACGTCATCGGCGCGCGCAGGCGATCGCAGTACGCCTGCTGGAAGGCGAGCATCGTCGGGTTCACCGTCGCGCACGGCGCCCAAAGCCGCAGCACGTCCTGGCCGTAGCTGTGGAAGTCGAGATAGACCTCGGGCCGCACCCGCGCGACGAGGTTGCGCAGCGTGACCGTCTCGGGCTCGCTGCCCGCCGACGGACCGCGGTAGGTGTCGGAGCTGGCGGTCGTCGACGCGCCGCACAGCCCCCACAGGAACGGGTAGTTGCGGTTGAGGTCGACGCCGTAGCTGCCGCCGTTGTTGCGCCGGTTCTTGCGCCACAGGCTGTTGACGTTCCAGACCTGGTGGACGCCGTCGGGGTTGACCATCGGCACGAACCACAGCTCGCTGCCGTCGACGAGCGCTTGGATCTGCGGGTCGGTCGCGCGGTCGGCGAGGATGCGCTGCATCGCGCGCACGACCATGTGCGGCGAGTTGAGTTCGCGCGCGTGGTGCTGCGCTGCCAGCACGACCGCCGGCTCGTCCTCGTCGCTGGCGACGTTGTCGCTGACCTTGAGCGCGAAGATCGGCCGGCCCTCGTGCGTCGGCAGGCCGCCGGGCAGCGCGCTGAGGTCGACCTTGCGCGCGTGCGCCGGATGCGCGGCGACCAGCGCGTCGATCTCGGCCTCGATCTCGGCGACGGTGTAGTAGCTGGCGTCGGGATCGACGCCGGCGGCGACCATGCCCTGCTCGACGAGGCTCCACGGCCGGCCGTCGCTGACCAGCGCCGCCTGCGGCGCGATCGCCAGCAGCAGCGGCACGCGCGCGGCGTCGAGCACCACGTCGATCGGGCCGTCGGGGCGCGCGCCACCGCAGCAGGCGCCAGCGACGTCGAAGTGCTGGTGCAGTTGCAGCCGCTGGCCCGGCGTCGGGTCGGCGACGACGTAGCGGAACGTGCCCTGCGGGCCCTGTTGGGCTGCGGCGACGGCCGCGATCGCGAGGACCGCGGCGGGCAGGCGGAGGTGGCGCATGGCGGAGCGAGGCCGGGACGAGAGGCCCGCATCCTCGCCCGCGCGCCGCGGGTCGGGAAGCCCCCGGACGGGACTTCCCGATGGCACGGGCCGGGGCGCCATCAAGGCGCTCGTCCGGCCCGGCTCACTGCCAGCTCACTGCCAGCTCACTGCCAGCCCACTGCCAGCCCACTGCCAGCCCACTGCCAGCCGTCCAGCGGATCACTTCCCGCCGGACAGCTCCGTGACCAGCGCCGCTTCCTCGTAGATCACGCGCAGCGACTCGAGCATGCCGGCCGTGTGGACGCCGACGCAGCGGTTGACGCGCTCGTCGAACCAGTAGTTGCCCGGCAGCGACTCGATGTTGCCGTCGAACACGAGGCCGACGACCTTGGCGTTGCGGTCGAGGATCGGGCTGCCCGAGTTGCCGCCGATGATGTCCGCCGTGCAGACGAAGTTGTACGGCGTGTCGAGGTCGAGCTTGGCCTTCTTGTCGGTCCAGTTCTTCGGCAGGTCGTACGGCGCCTTGTTGTCGAAGCCCTGGTTGCGCTCGAACAGGCCGTTGAGCGTCGTCTTCGGCGGCACCATCGTCGTGCCGGCCTCGTAGCCGGTCACCGTGCCGAAGGCGAGACGCAGCGTGAACGTCGCGTCCGGGTAGTTGGCGGTGCCGTAGACGTCGAAGCGCGCCTGGTTGATCGTCGCCTTGGCCTCGGCGCAGACCTTCGTGCTGACTTCCTCGATCGCCGGCATCATGCGCTGCAGGTTCGGCTTCTTGCCGTGCTTCTCGCGCAGCTTGTCCATCTCGGCGGCGATGAAGTCGAACGCCGCCTTGACCTCGGGCTTGCCCGACTTGGCGATCAGCTCCTCGTCGCGCGCCTTCATCTTGGCCATCATCTCGGCCGTCTGCAGGCCGACGAGGTGGCCTTCGAAGGCCTTCAGCGAGTTGCTGGCGCCGAAGTACTGGTCGCGCAGCTCGAAGGCCGCCTTCGGGTCCTTGTCCATCGCCTTCTTCATCGCGGCGACGCGGTTCTTGAGCAGCTTGACGATCTGCGGCACCGGCAGGTCGCGCTGGAACTCCATCTCGGCGTGCGTCAGCGAGCGCTCGGTGCTGCCCGGGTGGCCGGAGACGAAGATCAGCTCGTCCGTCGCGGCGCCGTCGGCGTCGAACGGGAAGTAGAACTTCGAGCTGTCGATCGGCTTGCCGTCCTCGTAGACGCGGAAGAACGCGCAGTCGAGGCAGTAGCGCGGGTAGGTGAAGTTGTCGTAGTCGCCGCCGTAGAACGCGACCTGCTTCTCCGGCGCGAACACGAGGCGCACGTCGTCGAAGCGGTGGTAGACGTAGATGCGGAACTGGTTGCCGTCGTAGAGCGTGACGAGGTCGGCGACGTGGTTCTTCTTGCCCTCGGCCGCGGCCTTCGTCATCTCCTCGACCTTGCCGCGCCACTCGTTGCCCTCGGGCGTCTTGTCGGCGGCCTTCAGCGCGAGGACCTCCTTGGTGACGTCCTTGATCTCGACCAGCTGGCGCAGCGTCAGGTCCTTGCCCGGCACTTCCTGGCCGTAGAGGCGGGCGCTGAAGCCCGGCTCGACCCAGTCCTTCTCCGGCGTCGAGACCGCCTGGATCGTCGTCAGCGCGACGTGGTGATTGGTCATCACCAGGCCGTTGGGCGACACGAACGAGCCCGAGCCGCCGGTGTCGAAGCGCACGCTGCCGAGGCGCACGTGCTCGAGCCACTCGGCCGTCGGCTCGAAGTTGTGCTTCTCCTTCAGGACCTGCAGCGGCAGGCCGTCGAACAGCCACATGCCCTCGTCGGGGCGGGCCATCGAGGCGGGGAACGTGGCGCCCAGCGCGACGAACGCGAGCGCGAACTTGGCGGTCAGGATCGGATGCATGATTGGCTCGGGAACGGTGGCCGGCGGTCGGCGGAGCGCCGGACCGGCACGAAGCGGCGTCGTGGCCGGGAAGCGCCCGCGGCTTGTCGGCCGCTCGGCGCGGCACGGCAGGGCGACGCATCGGGGCGGGGATCGTAGGGACCCCGCCCCGGCCTGTCACCGACGAGCCGCCGGCAGCGCCGACCGCGGCGGCCGACGTGGCGGGTGGCGGCGTCCGGCGCCTGCCACCCGCCGGCGGCTCACTTGCCGCCGTCCTTGCCGCCCGTGGTCAGCTTGCCGACGAGCGCCTTGGCGACCTCGGTCGCCGCGTCGCCGTCGTGGCCGCGGTAGTGGATCACGCCCTCGCCGTCGAGCACGACGATGGTCGGCCAGCCTTGGATCGCCCAGGCCTTGGGGATCGGGCCGCGCGTGCCGTCGGGGCCGGCGTGGAAGCTGCGCCAGTTGAGCTTGTTGTCGGCGATCGCCTTCTTGGCGCGCGCGATGTCCTTGTCGCTGTTGACGCCGATCAGGGCGAACGGCTTGTCCTTCATCTCATCCACGAGCGACCGCTCGTGCGGGTACATGGCCCGGCAAGGGCCTCACCAGTCGCCCCAGAAGTCGAGGAAGACCACCTTGCCGCGGTAGTCGGAGAGCTTGAAGGCGACGCCATCGAGGTCGGTGCCCTCGATGTCCGGCGCGACATTGCCCGCGCCGAACTTCTCGCGCGTGTCGATGGCCTCGCGGATGCGGTCCTTGAGGTCCGCGTTGCTGGCGAGCTCGGCGATCTTGAGCAACTCGCTCTTGGCGCCCTGGTAGGCGTCGGTGTCGCGGCCCGCGACCTCGATCGCCTTCTCGTGCTTGGCGAACACCGCCCAGCCGCGGACGTCGGGGTTCTTGCTCTTGGCGAACTTCTCGGCGATCGCCGGCGCCTTGTCCTCGCCGACGAGTTGCGGCAGGAAGCCGATCAGGTTGCCGATCTGCGCGGTGCTGGGATGGTCGGCGTACGAGTCGCCGAGCAGCGACAGCGCGTCCGCGGCGCCGGCGCGGTCGGCGCTGATGGCGAGGACGAGGAACGGCACGGCGTCGTCGCCGTCGGTCATCTCCTTGGCGGCGGCGAGGGCCTGCTTGCCGATCGCGCTCATGTCGGGGCGAATCGGCATCGCCGGCGCCGGCTTGCCGGCCTTCTTGGCGGCCTCGGCCTCGGCCACGCTGGCCTTGGCCTTCACCATCCACTCTTCGTTGAGCTTCTTCTGCTCGGCCTGCAGCGCGGCGTACCGCTCGGCCGCGGCCGGGCTCTTCGGCGTCGGCTGCGGCGGCCGCTGTTGCGCCGCGAGGGCTCCTGCCAGCAGCAGCGGCAGCGCCCACGTCGTGATCGTTCGCATCGGGTCTCCGGGGTAGGACGCGGCGCACCCTGCGCCGCACGCGGGATCATGCCGCGGCGCGCGCAGCGACGGCATGGGCCGGAGTCCCGATCCTGTCGCGGCGACGCCGGCGCGCCGACGAATGCGCGCGTGCGGCGGCGGCCGCGTCGCCGCTACAGTCC
>JBEITC010000269.1:0-5634 GCA_040375075.1 Planctomycetota bacterium
GCGAGCGCTGGCGTGCCGCCCGCCGCGCAGCCGGCCGCGATCTCGGCGCTGTGGTCGCGCGCGCACCGTCGCGCCAGCGCCGTGCTGCTCGCGGTGCTGACGCTGCACATGGCCGGCTTCTGGTGCGTCTACGCCGAGCTGCCGCGCGTGCTGATGGCCGAGCGCCAGCTGCCGCTCGCCGAGGTCGGTTGGTTCCAGATCCAGGTCAATGCCGTGCACGTGCTCGCCGACGTCGCCTTCGGCTTCGTCGCCGCGCGCTTTGGCCGGCTGCGCGTGTTCGTCGGCTCGTGCCTGCTGTTCGCGCTCGGTCACGCCGCCGTGCTCGCGGTGCTGCGCGCCGACGGCCAGTCGTTCGCCGCGTTCACCGTCGCCGTCGCGGCGATGGGGCTCGGCGCGGGCACGTGGTCGTGCTTTGGCGCGTTGTTCGGTCGGTGCTACCCGCCGGAGCTGCGCGCCACCGCGGCGTCGACGTTCTACGCGGCGGCGCGGCTGGTGCAGCTGCCGCTCAAGCCCGCGGTCGCGGGGCTGCTGGTCGCCGGCGCGACCGACGGCCTGTTGTGGATCGGCATCGGCTGCGCGCTCGGCTCGGCGGCGCTCGTCGTGCTGCTGCCGCGCGGCGCGCACTGAGCGGACGCAGCGTTCACCCGGCGAACACGTCGTCGAGCGTGCGCGCGTCGAGCACGCGGTCGAGCCAGCCCTCGACGGCGGCAGGCGTGGCGGCGCGCACGCGCGCTTCGATGGCAGCTGGCAGCGAGCCGAAGCGTCGGCCGAGCTGGCGCAGCAACGCCTGCGCAAGGCCTTGGTTCTGGCCTGCCGCCAGACCCTCGACCCTGCCCTCGACCCGGCCTTCCGCGCGCCCTTCCTGCCGCAGCTTGTAGCCGGTCGTCAGCTTGCCATCGGCGGTGTACGCGTACGGATCGGTGATGTGCATCTGCAGCTCCTCCTGGGTGACGTCCGTCGAATCGAGAAGATAACACGCGAACGCTTCCATGGCGTCCGCGCCGGCCTGCGGGCCGAGGTCGGCGTAGACGCCGGCGATCTCGTCGCGCCAGCGGTGCAGCGCGTCGAGCACGTCGGTCCCGTCCATGCCGCGCACCGTGCCGAGCGCGAGCACGGCCAGTTGCGCGAGCGTCAGCAAGCCCGGCCGCCGCAGCAACGCCTCGGGGACGCCGTGCAGGTCGTCGGCGAGGAAACGCAGCCGCGGTTGCAGCCGACGCAGCGCCGGCGGACGCGTCGGCCGGAAGGGCGCGAGCGGCTCAGCGCCGTGCGACAGGGCAACCGCCACGACCAGGGGCTCGCGGCCGTCGCGGCGCGCGGCGATGCGGCGCAGGTGCACGGCGTAACGCAGCAGCTGCGCGCCGAGGTCCGGATCGGCGTGCGACTTGTGCTCGACCAGCAGCAGCGCCGTTCCCGCGTCGGCGCCGTCGTCGTCCGCACGGCACCGCACGGTGAAGGCGAGATCGGCGGCGTGGTTGCGCGTGCGCAGACCGAGCGCCTGCCCGGGCCACGGCGCGAGGCTGCCCAGGTCGAGGGCCTGCCGCACGCGCGCGGGCAGGAACGACGCCAGCCACGACGCCGTCTGGCGCGGGCAGCGGAACACCGCCTGGAACAGGCGGTCGTGCGGAGATGGCGGGGCCACGCCGGCAGTGGCGTGGCGGGCAGCGATTCGGGCGGCGAGCGAGGAAGTTTCCGCGCGCCGCCCGCGCGCGTCAGGCCGCCGACCGCTGCGGCGCCCTGAACATCAGCACGAACAGCGCGAGGATGCCGAGCGCGCCGAGGCACGGCAGCAGCCAGACGTGGCCCCAGTCGATCACGTTGTCCTTGGTGTTGCCGGTGACGACCGACGTCATCGCCTGCGCGCCGATCCACATGCCGAGGCCCTGCGTCACGATGACCAGCAGGCTCTGCGCCTGGCCGCGCACCTGCGGGCCGGCCTTCTGGTCGACGTAGATCTGGCCGGTGACGAAGAAGAAGTCGTAGCAGATGCCGTGCAGCAGGATGCCGCCGAGCACCATCCACGCGACCGGCGGCGCGCTGCCGGCGGCGGCGCTGAACAGGCCGTAGCGCACGACCCACGCCAGCATGCCGAGCGCGAGCATCCACTTGACGCCAAGCCGCGCGAAGAACGCCGGCATGATCACCATGAACAGCACCTCGGCCCACTGGCCGAAGGTCATGTAGAAGCCGGCCTCGGGCCACACCGTCGCCGCGAACTGGCTGCCGAAGCTGTAGTAGCCGGCGAGCGGGATGCAGACGAGGAACGACGACAGCAGGAACACCGCGAACGCCGGCTCCTTCAGCAGCGGCAGCGCGCCGAGGCCGAACGTCTCGGCCAGCGACGTCTTCCTGCCGGCGGCCGGCGGCGGCGTGTTCGGCAGGATCCAGCTGAGCAGCGCCATCGCCGCCGAGCTGTAGCCGGCGACGAGGAACATGACCGGCTTGGTGTCGGCCTGCAGGAACTTGCTGACGAAGGTCACCGCCGCGATCCAGCCGAGCGTGCCGAACACGCGCGCGATCGGGAACTGCTTCTCCGGGTTGGTCACGTGGCTGAACGCCACCGTGTTCGACAGCCCGAGCGTCGGCATGTAGCAGAGCATGTACGCCAGCACGTACCACTCGAACCACGTCGCGTCCTTGGCCTCGATCGCGCCCGGGATGCCGACCAGCATGATCAGCGCGCCGATGGCGTGCATCGCCGCGAGCACGCGCTGCGAGGCGAAGAAGCGATCGGCGATCAGGCCGAGGAACAGCGGCGAGATCACCGCCGCGATCGGCCCCGCCGAGTAGACCCAGCCGGTCGTCGCCTGCGGCCAGCCCATCGCCGGGACGAAGGTGCCGGCGGTCACGTACCAACTCCCCCAGACGAAGAACTGGAGGAACATCATCGCGCACAGGAGGGGGAACTTCGGCATGGGCCGCATTGTGTCTGCGGCTACGCCATCCCTCCAGCGCAGACTCCGCCGATCAGGCGTAGTACTTGCCGAAGCGGTTCTTCAGGAACGCGGCGCAGTCGATCTCCTCCATCTTGAGGAAGCCCGACTGCTGCAACTGGCCGCTGCGCACCATGTCGACGACGCCGGTGATGCCGGCGGCGGTGGTGATCTGGATGCCGGTCCACTGCTCGCCGTCGATCTCCTGGTGGTAGATCGTCTTGGCGTAGGTGCGCTCGGTCAGCTTGCCGCCGGCCATGCCGATGGCGCTGACGTAGACGATGATCTGGTCCTGCGCGGTGCCGGGGATCGCCTTGTCGAACAGGTCGCGGATCGCGTCCTTGTCGTTGCGCAGGCCGAGGTCGTGCAGCAGGAACTTCATCAGCTCGCAGTGCCCCGGGTAGCGGATCGTCTTGTAGTTGACGTTGCGGACCTTGTCCTTGAGCGTGATCGCCAGCGTGCCGAGCCCGCCCGAGGTGTTGAACGCCTCGTACTCGACGCCATCCAGCGTCATGCGCTCGAGCTGCTCGAGCGGCGGCACCGTGGTCAGCTGGCCGTTCTCGACCGCCTCGCACGGGTTGCAGTACTCGTTGATCAGCCCGTCCGTGCTCCACGTCAGGTTGTACTTGAGCCGGTTGTTCGGGTAGCGCGGCAACGCGCCGACGCGCAGGCGCAGGTCGTGCACCTCGCTCATCGTCTTCATCAGGTCGTGCGCGGCGATGGTGATGAAGCCCGGCGCGAGGCCGCACTGCGGCGCGAACACCGTCTTGCTGTCCTTGGCCAGCTCCTTGACCCGGTGCGTGACGGCGACGTCCTCGGTGAGGTCGAAGTAGTGCACGCCGTTCGCCTTGGCGCGCTCGGCGATCAGCGGGTTGCAGCGGTACGGCGCGCAACTGATCACCGCCCAGGCGCCCTTCAGCACGCTGTCCAGGCTCGCCTGCGAGGCGAAGTCGACGACGCTGCCCTTCACGTTGCCGTACCTCTTCGCGATGGCCTCGGCGACCCCGGGGGCGACGTCGCCCAGGCGCACGTCGTAGTCCCCGCACTTGGCCATTAGGTGAGCGACCATGCGGCCGATCTTGCCGGCGCCGAGGATGACGAGCGTGTGCATGCGAGAGGGGGGGCGGAGGGTGCAGGGGCGGTCGGCGGGGCGCCGGCCGGGTTGAAGGGGCGAGCATTCTGCGGAGGCCCGCGCGCGGCGCAAGGTAGGCCCCGCCTCGGGGCGCATCCTGCTGCGCCAAAGCCCGTTGGCAGCGGGACTTCAGTCCGCCTTGCGGCCGGTCACCAGCGCCACCCAGGCCTCGTCCTGGCTGCCGCAGTCGGTGCGGTAGAAGGCGCCGGTGCCAGCGCCGGTCCGGTGGTCGGTCGACTCCCACAGCACCTGGATGTCGACGAAACCGGCCTCGGCGAACAGTTCGCGCAGCTCGGGCAGCGTCCACAGCCGCCAGTCGTAGACGAAGGCGTCGCGCAGCCGGCTGCCATCGCGGAAGGCGAAGTGGATCGCGCACTGCGTCCGGTGCGTGACCGGATCGAAGGCGCGCTGCTCCCACTCGTAGACGAAGCCTTCGCGGCGGTGACGGTCCGTCTTGGCGAGCAGCACGTCGGGGCCGCCCCAAGCGTCGGCGAACAGCATGCCGCCCGGTCGCAGCGCGGCGAACGCCGCGCGCAGGTAGCCGAGCAGGTCGGCGCGCGTCTGGAACACGGCGTAGCTGAAGTTGAGCGCGACGACGGCATCGACCTTCGGCGCGCGCACGGCGCGCACGTCGGCGTGCACGAGCCGCAGCCGCTGCTGCTGTTCGGCGTCGAGCAGGCCGCGGACGTTGTGGATGCGGCCCCAGGCGAGCGTCGGCCAATGCAGGTCGACGCCGATCGCGCGGTTGTCGCGGTGCCGCAGCACGTGGTGCACCGCGAGCGCGGCCGTGCCACAGAAGTCCTCGCGCAGCACGCGCAGCGGTCGGCCGGCGAGGCGCTGGAACCAGCGGGCGTAGAACGCCGCGTCCGTGGCCGGCGTCTGCACGGCGAGCTGGTAGAGGGCGTGCCGATCGGCGGTGCGGGCGGTCAGGGCGTGGCGCGCACGCGTGGCCTTGGGGCCGGCGGGCGAACGGCGCGGCTTCGTGCGGCGGGCCATGGGTGGGCAGCTTGGCGCGTTGGCTTCCGGCGCGCCAACAGGACGGCGGAAACGGCGCGCCGCATGGCGGCCGGTAGAAGCACGGCGGCCGGTAGAAGCATGGCGGCCGGCGCGAACACGGCGACCGGCGCGAACACGGCGACCAGTAAGAACACGGTGGCCGGTAAGAACACGGTGGCCGGTAAGAACACGGTGGCCGGTAAAAAAAGTCGGCCCGTCCGGCGTAAGCCAGACGGGCCGTTCTTCTTCCCACTAGGTTCCCGAAGTCGACCGGCGGGCAGTGCCGCCGGCCAGGAATGTGGCGCGCGTCAGCGACGCGACGCGCTGCCTCTAAGAACTCCGTGCGGAGCGAGCTGGGACAGCTATCTGCCTGCGTTCGCGGAAATCCTGCGCGCGGCTGGCTAGGCTCGCCCCGCCGCAATGACTTCCCACGGTCCCGAAGGCGCCATGCCACCCGCCGCTCCGCTGCGCGTCGGCATCCTCGGCGCCGGCCGCTCGCGGCAGGGGCTCGGGCCATTCTTGGCGCGCGCGTTCGAGGCTGCCGGCGCCGTCGTTGCGGCGGTCGCCGGGCGCGAC
>JBEITC010000634.1:0-1801 GCA_040375075.1 Planctomycetota bacterium
TCCTCCGACTCCCCGTGCTCCTCGCCGCGTGGCTCTGCGCCGCGCCGGCCTTCCTGCCCGCGCAGGCCGATCCGTCCGACAAGAAGGACCCGCCCAAGGCGGCCGCCGCCGACGACGGCGACGACGAGGACGACGACGGCAAGGCGAAGAAGCCGCGCGTGCCGTTCCTGAAGCCGAAGGGCGCCTACGCCGACCTCGCCGAGATGGGCTTCGACCCGACGGCGCTGCTGCTCGGCGGCGGTGGCGGCGCGCCGAAGGCGTTCTACCCGTTCGTCGAGGCGGTGCGCGGCCTCGCCAAGGCGCCCGAGGCCGAGGTGGTGCTCGACCTCAGCGGCGGCGCGCAGTTCAACCTGCCGCAGCTGCGCGAGCTCGAGCGCGCGCTGCAGGCCGTGCGCGCGGCCGGCAAGAAGGTCACCTGCTACGTCGAGGGCGCCGACCTCGCGACCTACCAGCTCACCGCGCAGTGCGACCAGATCCTGCTCGCCGACATGGGCGCGCTCGACCTGCGCTCGCCGGCGATGACCGTGATGCACCTCAAGGACGCGCTCGACCTGCTCGGCGTGCAGGTGGAGGTGACGCGCGTCGGCGCGTTCAAGGGCGCGGTCGAGCCGTACATGCTGCCGACGATGAGCGACCACCTGCGGTCGCACTACGAGGCCATGCTGCGGACGATGAACGACGACGTCGTGCGCGGCATCGCCGCCGGCCGCAAGCTGACGCCCGACGCCGTGCGCGCGCTGCAGGCGCAGCGCCTGTGGTCGGCCAAGGACGCGCTGCAAAAGGGCCTCGTCGACGCGCTGGTGCCGTGGAGCGGCGCCGAGCGCGCGCTCGCGGTCGTGCGCGGCAACGACGACTTCGAGCTCAAGGACGCGGCGGCGAAGAAGAAGGCGCCGAGCCGCGACCTGATGACCATGCTGTCGAGCATGATGCGGTCGAAGAAGGAGGAGGAGATCGAGGATCCGATGGTCGTCGTGCTCCACCTCGCCGGGCAGATCGTCGACGGCGACGCCGCGTCGGGCATGGCCAGCGGCCCGTCGGTCAAGAAGATCGACGAGCTCGCCGCCAACGAGCACGTGAAGGGCGTCGTCGTGCGCGTCAACTCGCCGGGCGGCTCGGCGACCGCGAGCGAGGCGATCCGGCAGGCGCTGATCCGGCTGGCGGCGAAGAAGCCGGTGGTGTTCTCGATGGGCGAGGTGGCGGCGTCGGGCGGCTACTGGATCACGGCGATCGGCCGGCCGATCCTCGCCGAGGCCGGCACGATCACCGGCTCGATCGGCGTGTTCGGCATGCGCTACCAGCTCGGCGCGCTGATGCGCCGCATCGGCGTGCACAACGAGATCGTGCGCCTCGACGACGGCCCGCTGATGGACGCGATGGACCGGCCGTGGAGCGACGCCGCGCGCGGCCGCATGCAGGCGTTCGTCGACGACATCTACGGGCGCTTCCTCGCCGTCGTCGCGACGTCGCGCAAGAAGACGGTCGAGCAGGTCGACGCCATCGCCGGCGGCCGCGTGTGGTCGGGCCAGCAGGCGGTCGACAACGGCCTCGTCGACGCGCTCGGCGGCGTCGACGACGCGGTGGCGATGCTTCGCAAGGAAGCGTCGCTCGCCGACGACGTCGAGGTGACGCACCAGCCCGAGCCGAAGAACTTCGCCGACTCGTTGTTCGGCTCGATGTTCGACGCGGCGGTCGCCGGCGGCGTCGACGCCGCGGCGCTGCGCGTCGTCATGGCGCGGCACGGCCACCTCGCCGAGCTGTGGGGGGCGCTGCACGAGGCGCTCGCCGGCGACGGCGCGGCCAA
>JBEITC010000665.1:0-1593 GCA_040375075.1 Planctomycetota bacterium
GGGCCGACCGGTGCTGCGCCTGCGCGGCGCTGGCTCACGGCGTGCCCCGCCGGCGCGCCGTCGGCCGCTGCGCCGCGTCGCCGTCGGTCGCCATCGCGGCGACGGCGGCGTCGGCGAGCTCGACGACGACGTGGGTCGCCTTCACCACGGCGTAGGCCATCGTGCCCGGCTGCAGCTTCATGGCGTCGACCGACTCGCGCGTCACCAACGCGACCAACCGGAACGGCCCGCAGCGCAGCTCGACCTGCGCGGCGACCTTGTCGCGGACGACGCGCGTCACGATGCCGAGCAGGTGGTTGCGCGCCGACGAGACCGCGGCGAACGCCGGATCGTCGTCGATGGTCTCCGCCAGCTTCGCCAGCCGCGCGCCGTCGACGAGCCGCTGGCCGCCCTTGCTGCGCGTCGTCTTCAGCTTGCCGTCGTCGGCGAGCCGGCGGACGGTGTCGACGCTGACGCCGAGGATGCGGGCGGCGTGGCCGAGGCGGTAGGCAACCATGCCAGGATCCTAGCGGCTGCTTTCTGGCACGTGCCACGTTCCTTGGCGCCATCGCTAGCACGCGGCGTGCGTGCGCGCCTCCGCGCCGCAGCGGCCGTCGCGGGCGCGGCTTCGTCGACGCCGTCGCCAGCCCATCCGTCGCGACGGCCCGGCATGTTGCGCCGCGCCGCCTGCGATGTAGCGTTCGCCCCGTGCAGTCCCCCACCGAACTGGCCACCGCGATCCGCGCCGGCGACCGCGCTGCGCTGGCGCGCGGCATCACGCTGGTCGAGAGCCGGCGCGAGGCCGACATCGCCGGCGGCGAGGCGCTGCTGCAGGCGCTGCTGCCGCACGCTGGCGGCGCGCTGCGCGTCGGCGTCACCGGCGCGCCCGGCGTCGGCAAGAGCACGCTGATCGAGGCGCTCGGCGTGCGGCTGTGCGCGCAGGGCCGCAAGGTCGCGGTGCTCGCCGTCGATCCGAGTTCGGCGGTGACCGGCGGCAGCATCCTCGGCGACAAGACGCGGATGAGCGAGCTGTCGCGGCACGCCAACGCCTTCATCCGCCCGTCGCCGGGCGGCGACACGCTCGGCGGCGTCGCCAGCCGCACGCGCGAGGCGCTGCTGCTGTGCGAAGCGGCCGGCTTCGACGTCGTGCTGGTCGAGACCATCGGCACCGGGCAGTCGGAGGTCGCCGTGCACGGCATGGTCGACTTCTTCCTCGTGCTGCTGTCGCCGGCCGCCGGCGACGAGCTGCAGGGCATCAAGCGCGGCGTCATGGAACTCGCCGACGGCGTGCTGGTGCACAAGGCCGACGGCGACCTCGCGCCGGCCGCGGATCGCGCCGCGCAGCAGTGCATGCTGGCGATGCGCGTGCTGCACGGCGGCGACGCGGCGCCGCCGCCGGTCGTCATCGGCAGCTCGGTCAGCGGCCGCGGCCTCGACGAGCTCTGGCAAGGGATCGAAGAGCGCCTGACCGCTGCCAAGGCCAGCGGCGCGTTGGCGGCCCGCCGCAGCACGCAGGCGGCCGCGTGGCTCGACCAGACGGTCAAGGATCGGCTGCTGGCCGAGTTCCTCGGCGACCCGCAGGTCGCGCCGGCGCTGCTGCGCGCCGAGGCCGAC
>JBEITC010000342.1:0-4537 GCA_040375075.1 Planctomycetota bacterium
CGGTCGCCAGGATGGTTGCGAGGGGCACCGCCGCCGCTGCGGGCGCCATCGGGCCGCGCGGGCCAGACGCCCCAGGAACGAGCCTCGTCCAGGACCGGCGTGGCCGCGGACGCGGTCACAGGGGCTTGCCGACGACCCGTCGGGTGAGTCGTCCCCGGGCGATCAGCCCAGCGTCTTCAGCGCGTCCTGCACCAGCTTGCCGTCGGCGAGGCCTTTGTACTTGGCCATCCACTCCTTCATGAAGCGGCCGGTGTCCTTGCCGCCCTGGTAGCCGATCGCGGCGGCGATCTCCTTGACCTTGGCCGTCACCTCGGCGGCGTCCATCTGCTTGGGCAGGTAGCCGGCGATGACGTCGATCTCGAACTGCTCCTTCTGCGCGATGTCGGCGCGGCCGGCGGCCGTGGCCTGCGAGACCGAGTCGGAGCGCGTCTTGATCGCCTTCTGCAGCACGGCGGCCTCCTCGTCGTCGGGGAGGTTGTCGACCTTGGCGTCGATCGCCTTCTTCTTCAGCTCGCTGATGAGCATGCGCAGCACCTCGAGGCGCGGCTTGTCGCCGCCCTTCATCGCCGCCTTCATGTCGTTCGTGAGCTTCTCGAGGTAGTTGGCCATGGCTTGGATCAGTTCTTGGCGGCGTCGGCGGCTTCGGGGGCGACGGGCTCTTCGCGCGGGATGACCGCGACGCTGACCAGCTTGTCGCCGTCGTTGAGGGCGATGCAGCGCACGCCCTGCGTGTTGCGGCCGACGACGCTGATCTGGTCCACCTTGGTGCGGACGATCTGGCCGTCCTTGGTGATCAGCATGACCTCGTCGTCGTCGGCGACGGCGAGCAGGTTGACGACCTTGCCGTTCCGGTCGCTGGTCTTGATGTCGATGATGCCCTTGCCGCCGCGGCTCTGCGACCGGTACTCCTCGACCGGCGTGCGCTTGCCGTAGCCGTTCTCGCAGACGGTGAGCAGCGAGCCGGTGCCGTCGGTGACGACCATGTCGCGCACCTCGTCGCCGTCCTCGAGGCGGATGCCCCAGACGCCGACGGCGCTGCGGCCCATGGCGCGCGCGTCCGCCTCCTCGAAGCGGATCGACATGCCGTCGGCGGTGCCGAGCACGATCGACTGGCCGGCGCGGCAGAGATTGACGCCGACGAGGCTGTCGCCCTCCTCGAGGCCCACGGCGATGATGCCGCCGCTGCGCGGACGGCTGTACTGCTCGAGCGCCGTCTTCTTGATCAGGCCCTTCTTCGTCGCGGTCACGAGGAAGCGGTCGTCGAACGACTCGACGCGCAGGATCGCGGTGATCTTCTCGCCTTCCTGCGCCTCGACGACGTTGGCGAGCGCGCGGCCCTTGGCGGTGCGGCCGAGGCTCGGCAGCTCGTAGACCTTCTTCCAGTAGACGCGGCCCTTGTCGCTGAAGAAGAGCAGGAAGTCGTGCGTGCTGGCGACGAACAGGTTCCACAGGAAGTCGCCTTCCTTGGTCTCCGCGCCGGTGACGCCCTTGCCGCCGCGTCCCTGGGTCCGGTACTGGTCGAGCGCGGTGCGCTTGATGTAGCCCTGGTGCGTGACGGTCACGACCATCATCTCGTCGGGGATGAGGTCCTCGGCGACGAAGTTGCCGACCTCCTCGTCGCTGATGATCGTGCGGCGCGCGTCGCCGTACTGCTCGACCATCTCCTTGAGGTCTTCCTTCATCAGGCCGGCCAGGACCTTCTTGTCCGCCAGGATCGTCTTGTAGTAGGCGATCTTGTCGGTCACTTCCTTGTGCTCGGCGTTGAGCTTGTCGATCTCGAGGCCGGTCAGCTGCGACAGGCGCATGCTGAGGATCGCGCGCGCCTGGATCTCCGACAGCTTGAAGCGGGCGACGAGCCGGCGCTGCGCTTCCTCGGCGTTGGCCGACGACTTGATGATCTCGATGACCTCGTCGATGTTCTGCACCGCGAGGCGCAGGCCGTCGAGGATGTGCAGGCGCTCCTCGGCCTTGCGCAGCAGGTAGCGGGTGCGCCGCTTGATCACGTCGACGCGGTGATCGCGGTAGCACTCCAGCATCTGCTTGAAGCCGAGCGTGCGCGGGCGGCCGTCGACGATCGCGAGGTTGATGATCGAGAACGTGCTCTGCAGCGGCGACAGCTTGAACAGCTGGTTCACCGTCACGATCTCGTCGTCGACGCCCTTCTTGAGCTCGACGACGAGGCGCAGGCCGACGCGGTCGTTGCTCTCGTCGTTGGCGTCGGCGATCGAGTCGATCTGGTCCGACTTCACCAGGTGGTCGATGCGCTCCAGGATCGTCGTCGTCTTGATCTGGTAGGGCACCTCGGTGAACACGAGCTGCTTGCGGCCCTTCTTCTCCTCGACGTGGTACTTGGCGCGCACCACGACGTTGCCGCGGCCCGAGGCGTAGGCGTTGCGGATGCCGCTGCGGCCCATGATCGTGCCGCCGGTCGGGAAGTCCGGTCCCTGCACGACCTCGAGCAGCTCGTCGAGCGTGACATCGGGGTTGTCGAGCAGCTTGTCGATCGCCTTGGCGACCTCGCGCAGGTTGTGCGGCGGCAGGCTGGCGGCCATGCCGACGGCGATGCCGGTCGAGCCGTTGCAGACGAGGTTGGGGAAGCGCGCCGGCAGCACGACCGGCTGCATGCGCGTGCCGTCGTAGTTGGGCGTCTCGTCGACCGTCTCCTTGTCGAGGTCCTCGAGCAGGTGCATCGCCGGGTAGCCCAGGCGCGCCTCCGTGTAGCGCATCGCCGCGGGCGGGCTGCCGTCGATGGCGCCGAAGTTTCCTTGGCTGTCGACCAGCGGGTAGCGGGTCGAGAACGGCTGCGCCATGCCGACGAGCGTCGGGTAGACGACCGACTCGCCGTGCGGGTGGTAGTTGCCCGAGGTGTCGCCGCAGATCTTGGCGCACTTGCGGTGCTTGCTGCGCGGCCCCAGGTTGAGGTCGTTCATCGCGACCAGCACGCGCCGCTGGCTCGGCTTGAGGCCGTCGCGCGAGTCGGGCAGAGCGCGACTCAAGATCACGCTCATCGAGTAGTTGAGGTAGCTCTCGCGCATCTCCCGCTCGAGCTGGAGATCGGTGATGCGGCCGTCGGCAGGCGGGATCTTGTCGGTCATCGGGGCGGTCGCGGCGGACGGGGGTCGGTGCGGGCGAAGGGGGCCATTCTGCGCCCTTTTCCCGAGGCTTCAACAACGCTGGGGCGCGGCTAGCATCCGTTTTCATCGGCGGTCCCGGACCCGCCCGGGACTTCCCCCGGACCGCCGCCTGGAGCCCCCCCTTGTTCGACAAGAGCGTCATCATCCTGGTCGTCTCCCGCGAGATCCTCGAAGGGTCGGTCGTCGACCGGAACGCCGCCTTCATCGCCAACCGGATCGACGGCATCGGCTACCGCGTCCGCACCATCCAGGTCGTCGACCGGGTCGAGGCCGAGGCCACGGCGGCGATCAAGTGGGCCCTCGACCAGAAGCCGACCTTCGTGCTGCTGACCGGCGGCCTCGGGCCGAACTGGGACGACAGCTCGCGCGGGTGCCTCGCCAAGGCGGTCGGCCTGCCGATGGTCGAGGACCCCAAGGCGCTCGACTTCGTCCGCAGCTCGTACCGCCGCCTGCACGCCAAGGGCGCCGTCGACGACGAGACGCTGACCGACGCGCGCCGCGGCATGGCCTCGGTGCCGCGCGGCTCCGTCTGCCACGAGAACCTCGTCGGCACCGCGCCGGCGGTGCAACTGCGCGTCGGCACGACGACGGTGTTCCTGCTGCCCGGCGTGCCGGCGGAGATGCAGCGCTTCTTCACCATGCACGTCATGCCGGTGATGAGCGCCGAGGGGCCGAACACCGTGCGCGGCGAGCGCCAGGTCGACTACCACGGCCACGACGAGTCGGTGATCAGCAAGGCGCTCTCGGACCTGACGCGCAAGCACCCGATGGTCAGCATCCGCACGCGCGTGCAGGGCGTCGAAGGCGCGCGCACGATCCGCCTCAACCTCGTCGCCGAGCAGGAGGATCCGGTGGCTCTCGCCGACCTGCTCGACAAGGCCGAACAGGACCTGCGCGACAAGCTCGGCATCGAGATCGGCGGCCGGCCGACCGACGCCAGCATGCTCGGCGACTGAGGCGCTGCGAACGGACCATGCGCGAGGCTCCCGGATCGCCCCAGTCGGCCGCCATCGCGGCCACGCACGGCCCGGGCAACCGGCGGTTCCGCGGGCGCTGAGCGCGTCCGCCTGACCATGCCCCGCCGCGCCGACGTCGAGCAGTTCGCCGCGCGGCTGCTGCGCTGGTTCGACGCTGCGCGCCGCGACCTGCCGTGGCGGCGCACGCGCGACCCATGGGCGATCTGGGTCAGCGAGATCATGCTGCAGCAGACGCGCGTCGAGGCGGTGAAGGCGCCGTACGAGCGCTTCCTCGCGCGCTTCCCGACGCCTGCCAGCTTCGCCGTGGCGAGCGACGACGAACTGCTCGTGGCGTGGCGCGGGCTCGGCTACTACCGGCGGGCCCGGCTGCTGCGCGACGGCGCGCGCGCGGTCGTCGCGGCCCACGGCGGCGCCGTGCCGGCGGAC
>JBEITC010000351.1:0-4413 GCA_040375075.1 Planctomycetota bacterium
CAACGCCGCCGACGGCGCCACCGCCGCCGCCGCGCCGGCGACCGATTCGATGGCGACCGATTCGATGGCTGCTGGCTCGCGTGCCACCGTGAAGTCCGCCGCGACCGCGTGGGCCGCGCGCTCGTCCTGGGTGGCTTCGACTACCGTGCCATCGGGCAGGCGGGCGCCGATCCACTCGACGCGCCAGCGGCCGCTCGAAGGCGCGCTGGCGGGCCAAGGCGCCTCGCACCAGCGGGTCGATGGCTCGGCGTCGTGCACGAACTGCGTTGCGATGCCGCCCGCCGCGTCGCGCACCTCGACGCGATAGCGGTGCGCGACCGCCACGCCGGGCATCAGGTCGTCGTCCGTCGCCGACAGGCCGATCCACGCGATGCCGTCGGTCGCAGCAACCTCGCCACGCGGATAGATCGCGTGCAGCGCCGGCCCCGGCTCGAACACCAGCGACCGCATGCGCTCGAGCACGCGGCCCAGCTGTTCGCGCACGGGCGCGGCCTGCGGATGCCCCTGCAATTGTTCGAGCTCCGCGCGCGCCGCCGCCTGCTGCGCGTGCAGACGCCAGGCTTCGACGCCGGCCACCATCGCCGCGACCGTCGCCACCAGCAGCAGCGCGACCGCCGCCGACGCACGAGGGCGGCGCTGCACGCGCCGCCACGCCGCCGTCACGGCGGACAGCGGCCGGGCATCGGTCGGCTCGAGGTCGAGCACCCGCTTGAGGTCGTCGGCGAACGCCGCCGCCGTCGCGTAGCGCCGCTGTGGCGCCCGGTCGATGGCGCGCAAGACGACCGCCTCGAGATCGCGCGCCAACCGCGGTTGGTGGCGGCGCGGCGGCAGCGGGTCGCCGAGCAGGATGCGCTGGAACACGCCGGCGCGGCCCCCCGGACCGGCGAACGGATGCACGAGCGTCAGCGCCTCGTAGAGCACGACGCCGAGGGCGTAGACGTCGGTCGCCGGCGTCGCCGGCTGCCCTTCAATCTGCTCGGGCGCCATGTACATCGGCGTGCCGACGACCTCGCCGGCGACGGTGAGGCGCGACTCGTCGCCCGGCTGGGACAAGCCGAAGTCGAGCACCAGCGGCGTGCCGTCGGCGAGCGCCAGCAGGTTGTCGGGCTTGAGGTCGCGGTGCACGACGCCGGCGCGGTGCGCGTGGTCGAGCGCTTGCGCCGTCGCGCGCACGAAGCCGACCAGCGCCCGCACCGCTGCGCCGCGGTCGCCGACGCCGGGCAGGCGCAGCCACGCGCCATCGTCGCCGGCCGGTCCGACGAGGCTCGCGGCGCGCGCTTCGGCGAGGTGCGCGGCGAGCGTACGGCCGTCGTGGTACGGCATCACGAGGTGCAGGCTGCCGTCGGCCTCGACGACGTCGATGACCTTGACGAGGCCGCGGTGGTCGAGGCTGCCGAGCACGCGCGCCTCGCGGCGCAGCCGTTCGCGTGCTGCCGGGTCGCGCGCGAGCAGCGGATGCAGCGACTTGACGACGACGCGCCGGCCGAGCTGGGGGTCGATGGCGGCGAACACCGCGCCCATGCCGCCCCCGCCGAGGCTGCCGGTGATCTCGTAGCGGCCGATCCGGCTCGGGGTCGCCGCCGCGGCGGCCGGCGCCGCCGGCTGGGTGAGCGCGGCGTACTCCGTGCGCACGAAGTCGGCGATCGACGGGAAGGCGGCGAGATAGCGCTCGACCGGCTGCAGACGGCCGCGCTCCTCGTCGTCGAGCAGGGCGACGAGGAAGCGCGTGCGTTCGCACGGGGGCAGGTCGTCTTGGCTGCGCGACTCGTCCATCACTCCTTCAACTCCGGCGCGCCGTATGGCGTGACGGATTCTCCCGGTGCGAACGCAGGATTGCGTCACGGGCACCGACGCGGAGGATTTAACGCAGGTCGGGGTCGATCGCCAAGGGGCGAGACCCGCCAGCCGCCACCCGCCATGCCCCACGCCGCCAGCCACCCGTTCCGCATCCTGCTGACGCTCGCCGTGATCGCCCTCGCCACTGGCCAGCTGATCGGCCAGACCTACTACGTCGACGGCCAGACCGGGGTCGACGCGCCGGGCAACGGGACGTCTCCGGCGACGCCGTGGCGGACGATCGGGTACGCGCTGGCGGGCGTGCCGGTGTCGGCGACCTTGAAGACCATCCAAATCCAGGGCGACCAAACCTACGGCGCAGCCACGAACGGCGAATCGTACCCGCTGGTCCTGCCGGCGCAGGTCGCCTTGCGCGGCATACCGGGCGCGTCGGGGCAGCGACCGCGGTTGCTAATCGGTACCGGCAGAATGGGCGTCGTCGTGCCGGCCACAGTGGCCGCCAATGGGACGGCACTGGATGGGCTCGTACTCGAGGGCGGCGCAGTCGGACTGACCTGTGGCGCCGCCAGTTCGACGATCCAGCGCGTAGGCATGACGTCGTGCGATGTCCTGCTGCAAACTCAAGCCGCCGTGCGCGTCCAACCGGGCGGAGGCGTCGAGGAGTTGACGCTTCGCGACTGCAACCTCAGGGGCATCGCCAACGGGATTGGCGGCGGCATCCAGTACACCAACGTCTCGGTGAGCCTGCAACTCGAGCGCTGCAACTTCCGTGACGGGATCGGTGTGGAACTGAACGGAGCGATGACCTCTGCAGGAAGCGGCTTGCATCGGTTCGACGCAGTCCAATGCACGTGGCACCAAACGGCAGGCATCCAGGGACTTGGCGACGCCGGCTCGTATCCGAATCCCCCTGCAAGCTGGACGTTCACGGAGTGTCGATTCGTCGGAGGAACGGCATTCCGCGATCAACCATTCACCGGCCGACGAAATATCACGATCGACCGGTGCGCCTTTGTCGACTGCCAGACGGCCATCACGTGTGACGGCGCCATGTACAGCGGATCCTCGTTTTGGACACTCGATCGCTGCGCGTTCGATGGCTGTGCTCGTGCCGTTGCATGCAACTCGACGTATCATGGCTACTACGCTTTCACTGCGCGCGACACGGTCGTCAGGAACTTCACGACCGCTTTCGAACTCAGCAGTTCCGGGGAGTATGGTACGGTCGTGCTGGACCTTGAGCGTTGCCGCGTCGTCGATGGCGTCACTGCGGTCCGGCACTACGGCATGGCCGAGAACGGGACTATCCGCCTAGCTTCGACGATTGTCGCCCGATGCAGCGGCATCGCCATCGACTACGCAGGATTCCACGGTCCCGGCGCGCCAGCACTACAGAGATTCGAAGTCGTCTCTTCGACGATCGTCGATTGCCACCACGCAATCAACGTCTGGTCGGAGGCGTGGACCAACACCATCCAGCACGTTGCGTTCGATGGCAACGCCACCGATGTCGCGTTGCCGCCTGCTGTCACCTGCGACACCTGCTTGACCGACGGGCCTCCTCTGCCAGGCCCCGGCAACATCGCGAACACGGATGCGGGACTCTTGCGGCCGCAATACAAACTGCTAGCAGGCTCACCCTGCATCGATGCCGGCGGCGTGATGTCGATGCTCGCACTGGACTACGAGGGCGATCCACGCGTCCAATCAGGATCGCAGTTGAGCACCCCCGCGCTGGACATAGGCGCCGACGAGTACGCCCCCTACGGCTCGCTGCGACCGTACGGCTTCCCTGGACGATCGCGCGACGGCGTGCAGCCGTCGATCGCAACCAACAGCCCGAGTGCGCGCCTGGGCGTGCCGTACGACGTGCGTGTCGACCACGCCAACGCGCCGAACCAGACCGGGACGTCCTTCGCGTTCCTGGCCAGCGGACTGCGCGACCTCGCCAACCCGCTGCCGTTCGACCTCGGAGCCTTCGGCATACAGGGCTCGTACT
Source organism: Planctomycetota bacterium (assembly GCA_040375075.1). Taxonomy (GTDB): domain Bacteria; phylum Planctomycetota; class UBA1135; order UBA1135; family UBA2386; genus UBA2386. Next base: position 3,797 of record JBEITC010000351.1, read on the forward strand.
TGTGGATGGACCCGCAGGACGTCGACACGCCGCTCACCGTCGGCGCCAGCGGCTCGGTGGCGACATCCTTCCAGCTGCCCTACATCCCGCAGCTCGCCGGCCTGCCGATCGTGCACCAATGGCTGGTCGCGCTCCCGGGCGGCTTCGGCTTGGTGACTAGTAACGCACTGCGCGTGAGCTTCGGCCTTTGAGCCGGTGAGGCCACCGGGCGCCATGACGCGCCTGCGAGCGAAGTCGCGCCGCCATTTTCGGCCCCCGGCATATCGGACGCATCCGAGAGCAATGCCGGCCCCGTGGAGGATCCGCCGGAGCGCACTGCCGCGGCGGCGCTCACGACTCCGGTCACACCGCGTCACGACCGAGCATTCGACACGTGCCGAGGTGCTCGCCGCCCTCGCCCTCCTCGCCATGAACTTCGCCTCCCGCCTGCTCCGTCAGGTGCGCCCATTCGTGCGCCGCCACGACAAGCTCAAGCGCTTCCTGCAACGCCAGGAACTGCGGCTGTGGCGGCTGCGCCACGCAGCCGCGCAACGATTCCCGTCGCTGATCCAGCCGGGGCCGCGGCAGATCACCATCGCGATCACGGCGGCGTGCAACTTCCGCTGCCAGGGCTGCCG
>JBEITC010000295.1:0-5157 GCA_040375075.1 Planctomycetota bacterium
GGCTGCTTCGCCGCCGCCGCGCCTCTGCGGCGGCCTCGGCGGCTAGGTCGGACTCGCAGCCACCGCCGGCGCGGCCCTGCGACCTCTGCGGCCACCGCGGTGGCGGCAGCGACCACGCCGCCGCCGCGGCTCTGCAACTCGGCAGCTTCTGCGGCGGCTTCGCCGCGCGCGCTCACTTCGCTGCGGCGGCCAGCTGCTCGCCGGCTTCGACGTGCTCGCGGTGCAGCGTCGCGAGCGGCGGCGCCAGCATCGTGGCCAGCACGAAGCCGAGGTCGGCGGCGAGATCGACGTTGCCGGGCCCGCCCCGGCTCAGCGCCTTCAGCTGCTCGGCCCGCGCCTTGCGCCGCGCCCGCCATTCGTCGGCGACGCCGTCGATCGCCGCGTACTGCGCCGCCGTCGCCGGCTCGCCGAGTGCGCGCGCTCGCTCGGCGAAGGCCATGAGTTCGGCGCGGAATGCCTGCCGCACGCGCGCCCCGTGCTGGCGCGCCGTCGCCGCCTGCGCGTCGGCGCCGAGACCGATCTGGCGGATCGCCAGCTCGCCCTGGCGTTCCCACGCCGCCACCGCGGCCGCGACCACCGCCTGCGCCTTGGGACGCGACCGCAGCAGATGCGCCTGCGCCCGCGCGACCAGCGGCCCCCTTGCCTCGCCGAGCGCCGCCGCGCGTCGCAGCACGTCGGCGGCCTGCCGTTCGGCTTCGTTCGCCAGCGCCCACGCCAGCGGATCGCGCTGCTCGCGCAGATGCGTCGCCCACGCCAACTGGCAGGCGAGCACACGCTCGACGGCGACAACATCGCGCGCAGCGATCGACTGCGCCGCCTGCGCAGCGGCCAACTGCAGCGCCGCCGTCATCGCCAAGGCGAGGTCGGCGACCAGTTCGCTGTCGGCCGTGGCATCGGCAGCGGGCACGAAGCGGCACCGGCGCAGGCCGACGACGCCATGCCATGCGCTGAGCTCCCCGGCGAAGGCCGCCAGCAGCGGCTGCCACGCGGCGTCGGGCGCGCGTTGGTCCGCCCCCGGTTCGCCGAGGTCGAGCTCCGGCAGTTCCAGCCCGGCGCCGAGTCGCGCGCGCAGGCTCGCGGCGATCTGGCGATACGTCGACGCCGCGTCGCGCTCGGCCAGCCGCGCCAGCGCCATCTCGTGCACGTGGAACTCGCGGCCGTCGCCGGCAAGGAACGACGCGCGCAACCGACCACCGTCCAACTCGTCGGGCGCCGCGGCCACCGACAGCACGAGGCAGCTGTGCGGCTCGCCGGCGTCGAAGCGCAGACCCGGCACGGGCACCGCGTTCTCCTCCAGCACGGTGTTCGCCAGCGGCGAGGTCACGAACTCGGGCACGTCGTAGCCGGCGAGCGCGCGCGTCGGGTGCACGATCACGCGGCTGCGGTGCACGTCGCCGGACACCAGCACGACGCCGTCGATGCGCTCCTCGCCGAGCCAGCGGAACAACGCGTCGCGCTCCTCCGCCCAGTTGCCCCAGCAGTCCTTCTTGCCGGGCCGCACGCCGCCGTTCCACACCATGCCGCAGGCGAGGACCTTCACCGCTGCGGTCGACGCGCGCAGGCCGCGCTGCAGCCACCCGATCTGCGCTTCGCCGAGCGCCGTGCGCGCGGTCGGCGCGAGCGGCGACGGCCCGGAGTCGGCGAACGAGCGCGGATCGAGCAGGAAGACCTCGATCGGGCCCTGCCGGAACGACGTCCACACGCCGCGGGAGCCATCGCCGTAGCTCGCGTGCGCGTGGTAGGCGACGAAGACTTCGCGCGCGGTCGCCGCGGCCTTCACGTCGCCGAACTGGTCGTTGAGCGCGTAGTCGTGGTCGTCCCACGTCGTCCATGTCGGGACCTGCCGCAGCGTCGCGGCGATCGCCGGCACGTCGAAGAAGTCCTGGTGCCGCCGACGCCGCGTCTCGACCGAACCGTTGTCGATGTACGGCGTGTCGCCGAGCAGCGCGAGCGCGTGCGGCCGCGCCGCCAGGATGCGGCCCCAGATCGGCTGTTCGCGCACGCTCTTGTCGCTGGCGCACGAACCGAAGGCGACGGTCGCGACGCGCGCCTCGTCGGGCAGGGCCGCGGTCCAGCCGGCGGCAAGGTCTTCGTGCACGACGACGTCGCCGCGCTTGATGCGCACGCCGAACACGGCCCCGACCGGCAGTCCGGACGCGGCGAACCGCAGCGTGAGGTCGTCGGCTTCGCGCGCGACGGCGGTGGCGACGATCGACTTGCCGCCGGCGAGCGGCAGCAGTTCGAGCTGGTGCTCGCCGGCGACGGCCGCGCGCGCCCAGGCATGCAGCGACGTCGCGTCGACGTGGCCGCGGAAGGGGCCGTGCGTCAGCTGTGGCTGCGGCGCGGGTGGCGGCGCTTGCGGCGCTGCGGCTGCGGCGACGACGAGGAGGGACGCGACGGCGAGGACGAGCGAGGTCATGGCGCGACGGCGCGGCGACGGGAGGTCGCCGGCGCACCGATCATGCCAGCAGCGGTGCCAGGATGCGCCGCCACGCTTGCCGCTTCTGCGCCAGGCTGCGGCCGGCGTGCGCGGGGCTGGTCGACGGCAGCCCGTGCACGGCCGGCGTGAAGCCAGCGGCGGCGAGCGCGGGCAGCACGCGGCGGCGGAACAGTTCGTGCGCCGCGCCGCCGTTGCAGGCGACGGCCTCGAGGCGCGGATGCGCCGCGAAGAACGGCACGAAGTCGTTGGCGCGCGCCGTCGCGCGGTCGATCGCGGCGTCGAGGCTGCCGGCGCGTTCGCATGCGGCCAGCACGTCCCAGAGCGCGATGCCACGGGCAACGAGGCCCGCGAGCCGCGCTGCATACGGCGCGTCGGCGGCGACGCCGCACACGCCGCCGACGATCGGCCAGAAGGCGTTGCGCGGGTGCGCGTAGTAACGCCCAGCCGCCAACGACGCCGCGCCCGGCATGCTGCCGAGCACGAGCACGCGCGCGTCGGCACGCGCCACCGGCGGAAAACTCTCGACGAACGCCACGGGAATGCCCTTGGATGGATCGCAGTCCCCGTCCTACCTGCGCGCCCATGCCCTCGCCAGCGTCCTCGCCCCGACGCTTCGTCCGTCGTTTCCTCGATGCGCTTCCTGGCGACGCGGAAGCTTCGCTGACTACCCGTCAAGTCCACGGCGCGCTGTGGTCGCCCGTGCGGCCGACGCCGGTCGCCGCGCCGAAGCTGGTGGCCTGGTCGCAACCGCTCGCCGCCGAACTCGGCCTCGACGACGACGTGCGCGACGACGCGCGCACTGCGGCCGTCCTCGGCGGCAACGCGCTGTGGGACGGCATGGCGCCGTACGCGGCCTGCTACGGCGGCCACCAGTTCGGCAACTGGGCCGGCCAGCTCGGCGATGGCCGCGCCATCACGCTCGGCGAGTTCGTCGGGCCCGACGATCGCGTGCACGAGCTGCAGTTGAAGGGCGCTGGCCCGACCCCCTACTCGCGCCGCGGCGACGGCCGCGCGGTGTTGCGCAGCTCGATCCGCGAGTTCCTGTGCAGCGAGGCGATGGCCGCGCTCGGCGTCCCGACCACGCGCGCGCTGTCGCTGGTCACGACCGGCGAACAGGTCGTGCGCGACATGTTCTACGACGGCAACCCGGCGTACGAACCCGGCGCGATCGTCTGCCGCGTCGCGCCGTCGTTCCTGCGCTTTGGCAACTTCGAGCTGCCGAGCTCGCGCGGCGACGTGCCGCTGCTGCGCTCGCTGACGGACTTCACCATCCGCACGTTCTTTCCGCAGCTCGGCGCGCCGGGGCCAGCGGGCTACGAGGCGTTCCTGTGCGAGGTCGCGGCGCGGACGGGACGGCTCATCGCGCAGTGGCAGGCGCACGGCTTCGTGCACGGCGTGATGAACACGGACAACATGTCGATCCTCGGCCTGACGATCGACTACGGGCCGTACGGCTGGATCGAGCCGCTCGACTACCGCTTCACGCCGAACACGACGGACTTCCGCGAGCGGCGGTACGCGTTCGGCAACCAGCCGGCGGTCGGCTTGTGGAACCTCGCGCGCCTCGGCGAGGCCCTGCTGCCGCTGTTCGACGGCCGCGAAGCGCCGATCGAAGAGGCGCTTGCCAACTACCAGGAGGCGTTCGGCGAGATGGCGACGGAGCTGTACTGCCGGCGCCTCGGCTTGACGTTCGATCCGCGCGGCGACGACGCGACGATCATCCACGACCTGCGCACGTGGATGCAGGAAGCGGAGGTCGACGTGATCTTGTGGCTGCGAAGGCTGTCGCGCGTCGCGCGGATGGCGACGGCGCCACAGGCGATGCCGGCGGAGTTGCTGGCGTGCTGGTACGGCGCGCCGGAGCCCGGCCACCTCGCGCGCGGGCTGGCGTGGCTGCAGCGCTGGCACGCGCGCGTGCAGGCCGAACCGCGTGGGACGCTGGCGACGGCGGACGCGATGGACCGGGCGAACCCGAAGTACGTGCTGCGGAACTGGCTCGCGCAGGAGGCGATCGACGCCGCGCAGGGCGGGGAGTTCGGCAAGGTGCAGCGACTGCTGGACGTGCTGCGCCGGCCGTTCGACGAACAGCCGGAGAACGAGGATCTGGCGCAGAAGCGTCCGGAGTGGGCGCGGAACAGGCCGGGGTGCGCGACGCTGTCGTGCAGTTCGTGAGGCGGGCGGTGGCGGGGTGGCGCGGGGACCACTCCAGCTAGAGACGCCAAGGGCGAACGGACGCAGCCAACCGCGACGCATCCGCGGGGAAGGCCTGGGAAGAGGGAGAGCCAGCGGGCGCGGGCGAACCCAGGCCATGGCGGTGGAACGGGATGGGCGGAGTGGTTCGCAGGCGGGGCGTAGGTTCAGCGGGCGCGGGGACGCGGGCGGCGGTCTGGCGGCCCGGCGGCGCGGCGGCCCGGGCGGCGCGAACATTTCCCGAACGACCTCTTGCCTCGCGGGCTTCTCCAATGTATTTGTGCGGATTCAAAGGTGGAGCGAACGCGCGCGATGGTGACGAGCAGCACGAACACGCAAGAGAAGCGGACCAAGGCGCGGAAGCCGGCGGCCTCCCGTCGCCCCGTGCCGGCCAAGCGCGGCGCGCAGCAGGGCGCGCTCCCCTTTCGCCAGCGCGGCGCCGCCCGCCCGGGCGCTGGCCGCAAGCCCAACGGCGCTGCCGCGATGATGTCCCGCTCGACGCGCGCGTCGCACGCCGCCTACCACCC
>JBEITC010000155.1:0-7997 GCA_040375075.1 Planctomycetota bacterium
GCCGCCCGGCGGGAAGTTGGGGGTGAAATGAAGCAGCGGCTCGAGCCAATGAAGGCCGGCGTCGAGGGCGCCGTCCCGCACCTCCCGCATGCGCGCGTCGCGCACGTCGACGTAGCTCTTGATGTACGAGCGAAAGCCGTCGACGAGATCGTCGCGGATGCGGAATGCGTCCATCGGTGGCGTGGTCCCCTGCGAGTGGGGTCAGGGTAGGGTGCGCACGCCGGCTGTCCAGCGAGCAGTGCCCGATGACGGATGCGTTTCAGCTCGCTTGCGCGTCCGCACTTCGTGACGACACACCTCGTGACGGCGGTTGCAACCGAATCAGGCTGCGTCGATGGCAGCGATGGCCGCCACCCAAAGCCAACGAGCAGTGCAGCGCAGAAGCTGCGCGCATCACCCTGCGTACGCGGCTAGTCTCCCCCACCCCCATGCCGCCCCACCGCCCCTCCTCCTCACCGATCGCCCGCGACGATCGCGTGACCGCGCCCGTCACCGGGCTCGGCGATGGGCCTGACGGCATCGCCAAGGTCGACGACTACATCGTGTTCGTGCCGGGCGTCCTCCCGGGCGAGGAAGCGACGTTCGACGTGACCTCCGCGGCGCGCAAGTTCGGGCGCGGCGAGCTGGTGTCGGTGCAGCGGCCGAGTCCGGAGCGGGTCGAGCCGCGCTGTCCGCACTTCCTGCACTGCGGTGGCTGCCATCGGCAGCACCAGCGGTACGACGCGCAGCTGCGCAGCAAGCAGGAACGCCTGCAGAAGGGCATGGACTGGGCGCTGGGCGCAGGCGCGGTGCAGGTCGGGCCGACGGTCGCGGCGGCGAGTCCGTACGGCGAACGGCACAAGGTGGCGCTGCACTTCCTGCACGACGCGCGCGGTCGACTCGTCGGCGGGTTGCACCGCGCGCGCAGCCCGGAGCTGGTGCAGGTCGACGAGTGCCCGGCGAGCGACGCGCTGGCGTGGGACCTCGCGCAGGACGTGATCGCGCTGCTGCGGCGGCTGCCGCACCACGCGTGGGATCCGTGGTTCGCGCCCAAGGAACTGCTGCGCAGCGTGCTGGTGCGCGCGACGACGAACGGCGACGCGCACGTGGTGCTGGTGGCGACGCAGCCGTCGATCCCCGGCCTCGACGACCTGCTCGACGACATGCACCGCGCCGGCGCGTCGTCGATCAGCGTCAACCACAACGACGGCGAACCCGCGCGACTGCTCGGTCCGCACACGCGGCTGATCAGCGGCCGGCCGTTCGTGCACGAGACGCTCGGCGGCATCACCTACCGCATCGCGCCGACGTCGTTCTTCCAGACGTCGCCGCGCATGGCCGAGCAACTGGTCGCCGCGGTGCTGGGCTTCCTGCAGCCGCAGCGCGACGACGACGTCGCCGACCTGTACTGCGGCGTCGGCCTGCTGACGCTGCCGCTCGCCAAGCGCGCGCGCCACGCGGTCGGCATCGAACTGCACGGCGCGGCCATCGACGACGCGCGCGCGTCGGCGCAGCAGAACGGCCTCGCCAACACGACCTTCCGCTGCGGCGACGTCGCCGGCTGGCTGTCGGCCTGCCGCCGCGGCGAACTGCCGAAGCCCGCGCTCGTCGCCCTCGACCCGCCGCGCAGTGGGCTCACGCCGGAGGTCATCGAGGAGTTGCGGCTGCTGAAGCCGCGCCGCATCGCCTACGTGTCGTGCGAGCCGCAGGCGCTGCAGCGCGACCTGCCGCTGCTGCACGCGGCCGGCTTCGTCGTGCGCGCGGTGGTGCCGTTCGACATGTTCCCGCAGACGTGCCACGTGGAAGCGCTGGCGTGCTTGGAGCGGGACGGCTGAGGCGGCGGCGACCGCGGCCCCCGCGCGCTTCCCCACCCCCGCCCGCGCCGCTACCCTCGCCGCGCCATGAAGCTCGTTCCCCTCGCGACCTTCGCGCTCCCCCTCGTCCTCGCCTTCGCCGCCTGCAGCACGACGATGTCCTCGCCCACTGACACCTCCAATCCGTCCGTCACCTGCCGCTGGTTCGGCATCGACAAGAACGGCGCGCCAGCGCGGCTGTGGACGCTGCGCAGCGGCAAGCTGGAGATCGACGTGACCGACCACGGCGCCACGCTGGTGGCGGTGCGCATGCCGGACCGCGCGGGCTTCGTCGACGACGTGATCCTCGGCTTCGACGACGTGAAGGGCTACGAGTCGGCCGACAACCAGTACTTCGGCTGCACGACCGGCCGCGTGTGCAATCGCATCGCCAAGGGCGAGTTCTCGCTCGACGGCTACCTGTACCGCCTCGCCACCAACAACGCGCCCAACCACCTGCACGGCGGCGGCGCGCGCAGCCTCGACAAGGTGCGCTGGCAGGCGGAGGTCGTCGGCAGCGAAGCGACCCCGGGCGTGCGCTTCTCCTACACGAGCCCGGACGGCGAAGAGGGCTACCCCGGCAACCTGACGATCGCGGTCACGTACACGCTGTCGCCGGCCGCGAGCGGCGGCGCGCTGAAGATCGACTTCGCGGCGACGAGCGACAAGGCGACGCCGGTCAACCTGACCAACCACGCGTACTTCAACCTGAGCGGCGCTGGCGCTTCGACGGTGCTCGACCACGTGCTGATGCTCGACGCCGACCACTACACGCCGACCGACGACACGCTGATCCCCACGGGCCAGATCCAGAAGGTCGCCGGCTCGCCGCTCGACTTCCGCGAGCCGCGGCCGCTCGGCTTCCGCATCGACGAACTGACCGGCACCGCGGCGAAGGGCATCGACCACAACTTCGTGCTCGACGGCCGCAGCGACGACGGCGCGGTCGCGCGCCTGGGCTCGCCGCAGAGCGGCCGCTGGATGGAAGTCCGCACCACCGAGCCGGGCCTGCAGGTCTACACCGGCAACTTCCTGTTCGGCCAGACCGGCAAGGGCGGCCGCACGTACGCGCACCGCAGCGCGGTGTGCCTGGAGACGCAGCACTTCCCCAACAGCGTCAACCAGCCGAACTTCCCGAGCACGGTGCTGCAGCCGGGCCAGACGTACACGTCGACGTCGACGTTCACGTTCGGGGTGCACTGAGTTGGCGCGCGGGCGCGGCGACGGCGCGGGGCGACACAACGGAACGGCTGGCCGATCCGCGTTGGGCCGCGACGGGTCCCTGCGCGGCGTGCTCGCGGTCTCGCACCGCGCGCTTCGCGTCGGCGCGCAGGCCGTCGCCAGTTGGCTGACCGTCGCCGCCCTCGCTACCGCTGCAGCCGCCACGCCGCGCGCTGTCGCACAGCAACCGGCGCCGACGACCAAGCCCACCGCGACGCCGACGGCAACGCCCACGCCACGTTCGCCGACGCCGCCGAGCACGCCGCACGCGACCCCACCGGCGCCGAGCTTCGCGTTCCTCACCACGCCGCCACTCGGGCTGCCGCCGATGCCCAAGCCCTTGGGCTACACGCCGACGGCGGCGATGTTCGCGCTCGGCGAACGGCTGTTCTTCGATCCGATGCTGAGCCGCGACCGCACGGTGTCGTGCGCCAGCTGCCATCCGTCGGCGACCGGCTTCGCGCATCCCGATCCGCTGCCCAAGGGCATCGACGGCCAGCTGGCGCTGCGGCACGCGCCGGCCCTGTGGAACCGCGGCTACGGGCCGCTGCAGCGGTGGGATGGCGCCTCGCCGAGCCTGGAAGCGTTCGTGCTCGAGCCGATCGCCGACGCGCGCGAGATGGGCTTTGGCGTCGACGCCGCGCTCGCGCGCCTGCGCGCCGACGCGCACTACGGGCCGGCGTTCACAGCCGCGTTCGACCAGCCTGCCGACGCGCAAGGCCTGCAGCGGGCGCTGGCGACGTACGTGCGCGGCATCGCGCTCGGCGACGCGCCGTACGACCGCTTCCTGCGCGGCGACGCCGACGCGATGACGCCGCAGCAGCGGCACGGCCAGTGGATCTTCGAGAGCAAGGGCGGCTGCTGGCAGTGCCACACGCCGCCGCTGTTCACCGACGAAGGCTTCCACGCGACCGGCGTCGGCGCGCGCGACGGCACGCTGGAACCCGGCCGCATGGCGGCGACCGGCGACGCTGCGGACCGCGGCCGCTTCAAGACGCCGACGCTGCGCGGCCTGCGGTTGACCGCGCCGTACATGCACGACGGCTCGCAGCGCACGCTCGCCGACGTCGTCGACTTCTACGCCCGCGGCGGCGCGCCCGGCACGGGGCTCGACCCCAAGATGCGCGTGCTCGATCTCAGCCCCGCCGACCGCGCGGCGCTGGTGGCGTTCTTGGAGTCGCTGTAGCGGCGGCGGCCGCGCGGCCTCAGCGCCTTCTGCGGCTACCGGCCGCGGTCGCCGCGACCCGCACGCGCCGGCATCTCCGCAGTGCCGCAGCGAACGACGCCGCCAGCGCTCAGAACAACGCGCCGATCGCGCCCTGCAGGAAGCCGTCCCAGCCCTCGCCCACCGCGGCACCGCGCGCCGCCGACGCGCGCAGCGCGTCGAGTTCGCCCGGATCGAGGAACACGCCGCCGCACGTGCCGCAGCGATCGATCACGACGCCGTGCACGACCACCAGCGCCATCGCCGCGCCGTCCGCCGGGCACTTGCGCACCGGCTGGTCCTTGCGCGCGTCCTCGGCGCGCCACAGCGCGAGGCACGACGTGCAGACGGGTTCGCCGTTCGAGACGTTGGACGTGCGCGTCTGGCCGCAGCGCGCGCACAGCTTGCCGGACCAGGAAGCGGAGCCAGACATGGCGCGCGCTGTGGCCGCAGCCAGCAGCAGCCTGTCGCGGCGTGACACGTTGGCGCCCCCGCCGCTCCGCGCAGCGTTCGCCGAATCCGGCCACCGGCAACGCGCAAGTTCGCCGCCCGCGCCCGCCAACCCATCAGTGCCCGTGGGACCAACGGCTGCTCAGGTACCGCGCGGCGGCGCGAGCGGGTGCTGGGGCAACGCTGCCCGCCCGTACAAGATGGCCGCTTGAACCCTCAGTGGTCCATCGCGCGCTCGATCTCGACGCCGGGCCCAGCGCCCTCGGGCTCGCGCATCGTCGCCACCATCGCCTGCGCCTTGGCCGACGCCGGCGGGCAGACGCGGTGCAAGCCGAGCGCCACGGCGAAGTGCACCGCCATGCCGACGGCGCCGATGCCCTGCGGGCCGATGCCGAAGCACCACTTCGGCCAACCGAGGTACACCGTGCCGAGGATGTAGCTGCCGGTGAAGGCCATGCCGGCGAGCATGCCGGCGATCGCCGGGATCGCGCCGATGCGCGCATGGAAGATGCCGAGCACCAGCACCGGGAAGAACGACGACGCAGCGAGGCCGAACGCGAACGCGACGGTCTCGGCGACGAAGCCCGGCGGGAAGATGCCGACCACGCCGGCAACGACGACGGCGAGGCCGATGGCGATGCGCGAGAGGCGCAGCCGCTGCGCCTCGGTCGCCTGCGGCCGCAGGATGCGGAAGTACAGGTCGTGCGCGATGCTGCTGCTGATCACCAGCAGCAGGCCCGACGCGGTCGACAGCGCGGCGGCGAGGCCGCCGGCGGCGACGAGCGCGATGATCCACGCGGCGAGCTGCGCCATCTCCGGCGTCGCCAGCACGAGGATGTCGGCGTCGGGGCCGGACAGCTTCTTCTGCGTCATCACGACGCGGCCGTCCTGGCCTTGCTGGCCCTTGGTGGCGAGCCAGCGCTCGTGCGCAGCGCGCAGGTCGGCGAACTCGGTCGTCGCCATGCCGCCGATGCGGAACAGTTCGTTCTGCGGCTGCTGTGCGGGGCCGTGGTACGCCATCTTGCCGTCGCCGTCGTCGAGCCACACCAAGAGGCCGGTCTTGGCCCAGGTGTGGTACCAGCCGGGCAGCTCGGCGGCGGTCTTGCCGTGCAGTTCCTGCACGACGTAGTAGCGCGCGAAGGCCGCCGTCGCCGGCGCCGTCAGGTACAGCAGCGCGATGAACAGCAGCGCCCACAGGCCCGACCAGCGCGCCGCGCCGACGTTGCGCACGGTATAGAAGCGCACGATCACGTGCGGCAGGCCGGCGGTGCCGACCATCAGCGCGAGCGTGGTGCAGAAGACGTTGACACGGTCCCAACTGCCGGCGAACGCTTCGGTGTAGCTCGGGAAACCGAGGTCGCGGTGGATCTGGTCGAGCTTGCCGAGCAGCGGCACGCCGGGCGCGATCTCGCCGCCCATGCCGACCGACGGCACCGGCTGTCCGGTCAGCTGCAGGCTGATGAACACGACGGGCACGATGTACGCGACGATCAGCACCCAGTACTGGGCGATCTGCGTCCACGTGATGCCCTTCATGCCGCCGAGCGTGCTGTAGACGAACACCAGCGCCATGCCGACGACGACGCCGAGGTCGACGTCGATCTCGAGGAAGCGCGCGAACACGATGCCGACGCCGCGCATCTGGCCGGCGACGTAGGTGAAGCTGATGAACAGCGCGCACAGCAGCGCCACGAGGCGCGCCGTGTTGGACTCGAAGCGGTCGCCGACGAAGTCCGGCACGGTGAAGTGGCCGAACTTGCGCAGGTACGGCGCCAGCAGCAGCGCCAGCAGCACGAAGCCGCCGGTCCAACCCATCAGGTAGACGCCGCCGGCGTAGCCGAGCAGCGAGATGGTGCCGGCCATCGACAGGAACGACGCCGCCGACATCCAGTCGGCCGCGGTCGCCATGCCGTTGAGGATCGCCGGCACGCCGCGGCCGGCGACGTAGAAGCCCTGCGTGTCGCGCACGCGCGCGCGGATCGCGAGGTACAGGTAGAGGCCGAAGGTCAGCCCCACCATCGCGAAGGTCCAGGCCTGGACGGTCATCGCGCGCCTCCCGTCGGGCCGGCGGGCAGCGGCGATGCGGCTTCGATGCGCGCGAGGTCGTCGCGGTGCACGCGATCGAGCCGGCGCATCGCCAGCACGTAGACCAGGACCAGCAGCACGAAGCCGACGATCGCGCCCTGCTGCGCGAACCAGAAGCCGAGCGGGAAGCCGCCGAGCTGGACGCCGTTGAGCACGTCGGCGAACAGCACGCCGCAGCCAAGACCGAGCACGGCCCAGAGCGCGAGCAGCACGAGCGTCAGGCGCACGACGGCGCGCCAATAGCGCGCATTGGCCGCCGGAATGGTGTCCAGCACCGCAGAGGACGAGGGCATGGGCGGGGATGCTAGCGCGCGGACGCGGCGGGTTCGCCGGCGCGGAGCAGCGCTGCCAGCGATCCACCGCGGAGGGCCACAGCGAGCCAGGTGGCGCGCATGGCACCATGGCACCAGCGCCACGGCGAACCCGCAGGCCGGCGCCGGCGCAGCCAGGAGCGCGCATCGCCGCCGCACCTTCGGCGCGCCTGCGTGCCGAGGCCGACGCGTCGGCACGCGCATGCATGGCGGCCGCGGCCGCCGCTTGCCCGCGATTCATGGCCAGCACGGCGGCAGGCGGGCGCATCGCCGCCGCTGCGCATGGCGCGGTCGAGGATGCCCATGCTGATCGCCTTGGTCTCATTCTGCCCAAAGCAGAGCCCGTAACCGAGCGAGAGGTAGGGCACCGGATCTTTCTTCTGCACTTTGATTTTGGAAATCATCTCGGCCTCGGTCACGCGCACGCGCCCGATCACCCGCACGCGGCCGCGCGCATCACGCACGCGCACCGGGACTTCGCCCATCCGCAGTTCGCCCACAGTCGCATGCACGGACCCGAAGCCTCGCTGCGCGCTGTAGGCCAGAGCCATCAATCCGCCCGTCTCGGCGCGCGCCAGCATTTGCAGCGCAGCGGAGCGCGGCGCGGGAAATTTGATCGCCTCGCGGGTCACATCGACCACGCGACGATTCTCGTCGGGGTTGGCTTCACGGAGCAGTCCTTCCGCCGTGAGCAGATCAATCACTTTACCAATCGTCGGCACGGCCCGGAGCGAAGACAGATCGAGCTCACCCTCAAACGACGCGATGAACGCTTCGACTGAGCCCAGCGTTTCTTCGGCCAACTCGCCGTCGAGCAGCCGTTGGGAATAGTCGCGGGTCGGCCCGAGGATCTGGCCGCCGGGGATTTCACGGAAGGCGGATGAGATGCGGCGC
>JBEITC010000125.1:0-9009 GCA_040375075.1 Planctomycetota bacterium
CGCCGCCCAGCGCCCCTGGCCCGGCGTCGCCGGCGCGGGTTCGGGACGCGCGGCGATGCCCGAGCCGCCCCGCCGCATCGACAGCCGCTGGTCGGCCGAGATCGTGGCGCCGGGCTTCGACACGCGCGAGATCAGCCAGTTCGCCATGCAGGCGATCGGCGACCTCGACGCGGTCTTCGTCAACACCGGCCACCAGGTGGTCGCGTTCGATCCGCTGCGCAAGGAAGCGCTGTGGGCGACGATCGCGCCGATGCGCGCGGCCGAGGACGAGCCGGCGGCCGCCGAGCCGGGCTTCGGCCGTCGCCGCCGCCGCTCGAGCGACGACGGCGTCAACGAGGACAGCACGCTCGCCGCCGCGCTCGGCGACGACGTCGTGGTCGCCGCGCTGCAGGTGCCGGAGAAGTCGATGAACGTCGACTTCCAGGGCGGCTTCCGGGTGATGAGCAAGATCCCGATGCGCCGACTGCATGCCTTCGCGCGCAGCACGGGCAAGGCGCTGTGGACGCACTACGACGAACTCGACGGCCCGCGCACCCGTCGCTTCCGCGGCCACGACGCCTGCGGCGCGCCGCTGGTCGCCGACGGCGTCGTCTACGCGCCGGTGCACGACCGCGCCGGCGCGATCGCGTTCTCGATCGCCGCCTACGACCTGCGCACCGGCGAGTTGCGCTGGCGGCGGCTCGTCTGCAGCGGCCAGCAGGACGTCAACATGTTCGGCAACGCGCGCGCCGAGTTCGCCGCATCGCCGCTGGCGCTGCGCGACGGCGTGCTCTACGGCGCGTCGAACCTCGGCGTCGCCTACGCCGTCGAGGCGGCGACCGGGCGGCTGCGCTGGCTGTCGTCGTACGACGTCGTGCGCATGCCGCGCGTCAGCTTCAACCAGCAGCAGGAGCGGCCGGTCTTCTTCGCCAACAACGCGCCAGCGGTCACTGCCGGCGTCGTCTGCATGACGCCGCTCGACTCGCAGTTCGTGCTCGGGCTCGACGCCGAGAACGGCAAGCCGCTGTGGCGCGTGCCGGCGCAAGCCACGGTCGCCGGCGTCGACCATCGGGTCGTCTGGATCGCAGGCGCGTGGCCCGACGAGTTCGTGCTCGCCGGCGCTGGCGCGGTCGCGGTGACGGCGCGCTCGGGCGGCAGCGCTGCGCGCGGGCCGCAGCTGCGCGCCATCGTCGATCCCAGCGAGCTCGACGAGCGCGGCTCGGGCGCGCTGCCGCCGCGGCCGGCGCTGTGCCCCGACGGCATCTGGTTCGCGCGCGGCGACGGCCTGCGCGGCTTCGATCGCCAGGGCAAGGCCGTGCAGGGATCGCCGGTCGGCCTCGGTCGCTACGCGCCCGGCAACCTGCTGTCGGTCGGCGGGCTCGTGGTGTCGCTGCGCCAGGGCGCGATCGACTTCGCCTACGACGCCAACGCGCTGCGCGGCCGCGTCGAAGCGGCGGCCAAGGCCGATCCCAACGATCCGGGGCTGCTGCTGCGGCTGGCGAGCCTGCGTCGCGCGCTGCTGCCGGCCGATGCCGACGCGGACCAGCGCGCCGCCGTGCAGCAGGCCTACCAGGACGGTCTCGACGCCGCCGTGCGCCGCGGCCTTCCGACCAACCACCCGGTGCGGCAGGCGCTGCAGCGCGAACTGTTCGCGCAGGCGCTCGCCGGCGCGCAGGCCGCCGCCAAGGCGGGTCTGCCGACGGCGCTGGCGACGACCATCGTCGCGCGCGACCTCGCGCCGGACGACGAACAGTGGGCGCTGGTGCACGCCGCCGTGCTCGACGCCGTGCGGCGTGATGCCGCCCGCTTCGTCGCCGAGCTCGACCGGCTGCTCGCGCGCATGCCCGACGGCGTGTTCCCGCGCGTCGCCTTCCCGCTGCCGCGCGATCGCTCGTACGCCAACGGCGATGCCACGCCGGTCCGCGCGTTCGTGGCCTGGCAGAAGGCCGCCGTCGCCGCCGAGCCGGCCGCCGCAGTCGCCGGCTGGCAGGAGCTGCTCGAGGCCCACGGCGACGCGCCGCTGGTCGGCGGCCTCGCCGCGGACGTCGCGCGCAAGGCGATCGACGATCTGCTGCGCGCGAACGGCCGCGGCTGCTACGCCGCCGTCGAAGCGCGCGCCACCGCCGCGGCGACCGCCGCCGGCGACGACCGCGAGGCGCTCGCCGCCTGCGTTGCGCGTTTTCCCAACAGCGCTGCCGCCGGCGCGGCGCGCGTGCGCCTGCTCGACGCCGCCGTGAAGGCCGGCGACCTCGCCATCGCCGCCGAAGTGCTGGCCGGCGCGACCGCCCAGGGCGAACCGGCGCCCGGCATCCTGCGCCGCGTCCAGGTCGCGGCGACGGCGCGCGGCAACCACGCGATCGCCGCCGCGATGGCCGCGCGCCTGCAGCGCCACGCCGACCAAGCGAGCGACTGGCCCGACGACGGCACGCGCCCGTACGGCGAGGTCGCCAAGGCGGCGCCGCCGCCGCCGGCTGCCGCCGCGGTAGCGCCGCCGGCTCAGGACCTGGCGCTGCTGCGGCCACCGCCCGGCGCCGACTTCCTGCTGCTGGCGCCGACGCTCGTCGCCGAGGGCTTCACCGTCCCTGCGGACGTGCCGCTCTATTGCCGCGCGGAGAACGAACTGCTGGCGATCGACGCACGCGCAACCGGCGAGCCGAAGCCGGTGCGCTTTGCGCTGCCGATCTCGTACGTCGAGCACGTGCTGCTCTGCGGCGCGACGCTGGTCGTGCCCGACATGGACGCGGTCGCCGGCTTCGATTGCCGCACCGGCGCCCGGTTGTGGCAGCTCGCCAACCCGCAGCGCCGGCTGCTCGAGAGCCTCGGCGTGCAGCAAGGCGTGCTGCTCGTCACCGCGCTGCCGCGCAGCGGCGACGGCGAGGGCGAACTGCTCGGCGTCGAACCGCTGACCGGCGCGGTCCTGTTCCGTCGAACGGTGGCGGCAGGCGAACTCAAGCCGAAGGCCATCGCCGGCGGCGTGCTGTGCATGGCGCTGGGCCGCGACGGCGGCGCCGTCGTGCGGCGCCTCGACCCGATCAGCGGCGCCGTCACGACGACGTGGACGATCGCGGCCGCGGCGCTCAAGCAGCACGTCCAGCTCGACGTCGACAGCCTGTCGACGCGCTTCTACCCGCAGTCGCTGCTGGTCCACGACGACCTGCTGCTGCTGCCCGTCGACCGCTCGCTCTCGGGCGACGCCGCGCGTGTCGTCGCCGTCGCCGCCGACGGCCGCATCGCGTGGCGCTGGCAAGGCCCGCCCGCGAGCCAGCTGCAGATGGCCGCGCTGCGCGGCGACACGCTGCTGCTGCTGTCGGCGACCGACACGGGCGCCGCCCAGGCGCTCGCGCTCGACGCCCAAAGCGGCGCCGTCCGCCGCACGACCGACGCCGGCTTCGACGCGACGCCGCGCAACTGGGAACGCGGCTGGCTCGACGCCCCCGCGCCCGCGCTGCTGGCGATCGAGTCGTGGGCCGACGCCGACCGCACCGAGCGCCAACTGCTCGTCGTCGGCGTCGCCGACGACCAGCCGACGTTCGCGTTGCCGCTCGGCCGCGAGGACGGCGACCTCGTCGACGGCCCGGTGTTCGGCCCGGACTTCCTCGCCTTCGCGACGCGTCCCGCCCGTGGCAACGGCGGTTGCCGCCTGTGGGCGGTCTCGCTGGCCGATAGGGCCGGTATGCTCGCCAATGGCCGTCGCCAGCGGTCGCTGCCGGCCGCCGGCAATGTCGACGCCATGCTGCGGGTCGGCGACGCGATCGCCGTCTCGGGCGCTCGCGGCGTGCTGCTGCTCGGCTCCGAACGAGGTCCCCGATGAACGCGCCCTTCCGCCTGCTCGCCGTCGCCGCCGCGTTGTTCGCCGCCGTCCTGCCGGCGCAGGAGACCCGCAACCGCGGGGCCAGCAACGAGCTGTTGATCGACGAGAAGCTGCGCGCGTCGGTCGCGCGCGCGCACGACTGGCTGGCGCAGAACCAGGCGCCCGAGGGCCACTGGGCCCAGCTCGTCGGCTACAAGCTCAACAACGGCTACGACCTGCAGGACGACCAGCCGCTGCCGCACGTCGGCGTGACCGCGCTGGCGCTGATGAGCTACCTGGCCGGCGGCCACCTGCCCGACCGCGGCAAGTACGGCAAGGTGCTCGAGCGCGGCATCGACTTCGTGCTCTCGTGCGCGCAGGACGACGGCCAGATCACGGAGCACGGCACGCGCATGTACAGCCATGCGTTCGCCACGCTGTTCCTCGCCGAGGTCTACGGCATGATCGACCGCGAGGACGTCAAGCAGACGCTGCAGAGCTCGGTGAACCTCATCGTCAGCTCGCAGAACGCCGAAGGCGGCTGGCGCTACCGGCCGTTCGCGCGCGAGTCGGACATGTCGATCACCGTCTGCCAGGTGCTGGCGCTGCGCGCCGCGCGCAACGTCGGCATCTTCGTGCCGGTGACGACGATCAAGAACGCGCAGAACTACGTCTATCGCAGCGCCGTCCGCAGCAACGACCGGACCTACAACAGCTGGGGTGCCGCCTACGGCGACTTCGGCGGCAGCTTCCGCTACCAGAACCGCGAGCCGACGCGCGCGACCTTCCCGCTGACCGCCGCCGGCGTCACGACGCTGTACGCGGCCGGCGAGTACGACAGCCCGATCATCCGCGACGCGCTCGACTACATGGACCGCGAGCTCGCGCGCTTCTCGAACGACAACATCGGCCACTACTTCTTCTTCTACGGCCACTACTACGCCGTGCAGGCGTACTACGTGACCGGCGACCCGAAGTGGACCAACTACTTCAAGAAGACCAAGGCGCTGCTGCTCGAGACGCAGGAGCGCGACGGTCGCTGGCGTTGCCACACCGGCCCGGGCGACGCCTTCGGCACGGCGGTCGCGTCGCTGATCCTGCAGATCCCGCTGCAGTACCTGCCCATCTTCCAACGCTGACCCGCGCCCAGTGACCTCCCCCGCCGTGCCGCCCGCCGTCGACGCCGCGCTCGCCGCGACCCTGCGCAGCCTGCTCGCTGCGCAACTGCGACGGCTGCGCCGCCGCTTCTTGTGGCACGGTCTCGCGATCGTCGCCGCCGCCGCCGGCGCGCTGACGTTGCTGTTCTTCGGCCTCGACCGCGTGCTCGGCATGCCGTTGCCGATCCGGCTGTTCCACACCGCCGTCGTCGCGGGCGTCTGCGCCTACGGCGTCGCGCGCTTCGTGCGCTATCCGCTGGCGAAGTCGTTCTCCGACGTCGACCTCGCGGTCTGGTTCGAACGGACCTTTCCGTCGCTGAGCCAGCGGCTGGTCTCGGCCCTGCAGCTGCAGTCCGCCGTCGCCGCCGACGGCCTGCGCGATCAATCGCGCGCGATGGTCGACGCGCTGCTGCGCGAGACCGCCGACGCGGTCCAGGCCTTGCCGCTGCGCCAGCTGATCGACGCGCGCCCGACCGCCCGCATCGCCGCCGCCGCCATGGCCGCGCTGGCGCTGCTCGCTGGCGGCGCCACGTGGTCGCCGGCGACCGCGACGGCGTTCGTCCGCCGCCATCTCGGCGCCGACGTCGGCTATCCGCGCGCCACCACGCTGACCATCGAGCTGCCGCCTGCCGGCGCCGACCTGCAGCGCGTCGACCGCGACGGCGAGACGGAACTGACGCTGCCGGCCGGCGGCGACCTGCACGTCTCCGTGCTGGCCGAGGGCATCGTGCCGCGCGAAGTGTTCCTCGACGTGCGGCCGCTGCGCGACGATGACGGCGCCAAGGAACGCTCGGTGGCCGCAGCGCCGCGGCCCGGCGATCGCTTCCGCCACGTCTTCCGCCGCGTCAGCGGCGCCTTCGAGTTCCGCGCCCGGGGCGGCGACGACGATCGCGGCGACCGCCGCGTGATCGTGCGCACCGTGCTGCCGCCGCAAGTCGCGTCGATCGCCGCGGCGGTGACACCGCCCGCGTACGCCGGCGCCGACGCCGCCGAACAGAAGGGCGGCGCCATCGAAGCGCTGGTCGGCAGCGAGGTCGCGATCACGGTGACCGCCACCACGCCGGTCGCGTCGGCGACGATGGCCTTCCTCGAGAGCGGTCGTCGCGTCGAACTCGCCGCCGAACGGGCCGACGACGGCGCCATGCGTCATCGCGCCCGCTTCGCGCTCGAAGCGTCCGATCGCTACCAGATCGAACTCGTCGGCCAGAACGGCCTGCGCAACCCCAACCCGGGCGTCTACCCGCTGGTCGCGCTGCAGGACTACGCGCCGATCGGCCGCTGGCTGCTGCCCGACGACGAAGGCCTGCTGCTGCTGCCGGGCGCGCTGCTGTGCGTCCGCGTCGAGGGCCGCGACGACTTCGGCCTCGCCGCGATCGACCTGCAGATCAGCCACGCCGGCGCGCCGCCGCAACCGAAGCCGCTCTTCGCGGCGCCGACCGACGGCCCGCGCACGCTCGCGACCGTGCCGACGGCGTTGTTCGAGGTGAAGGACCTGCTGGCACGCGCCGCAGCGCCCGGCGGATCGACGCCGGCGACCGAAGGCGGCGACGGGCTGGTGCTGATGGTCACGCTGCGCGACGGCAAGCAACCGCAGGCCGGCGCGACCGAGTTGCCGCGGCGCATCGTCCAGATCGTCGACGAACCGCAACTCGCGGCGGCGATCGCGCGGTCGTTCCGCGGCCTGCGCGAAGACGTCGCGCAGGCGCTCGACATCCAGCAGGACCGCGCCGCCCGCCTCGCCGAACTGCTGTCCGGCGGCGCGGCCGCCGGCGACGTCGCGCAGCAGGCGCCCGGCCTCGAAGTCGGACAGGGCCGCGTGCGCGCGAGCCTGGAGCGCGCCCACCGCAGCCTGATGCGCGCGTTCGACCTGCACCTGTGGAACCGGTTGGAGACGAGCCAGAACGCCGCGCGTGTCGTCGACCTTTACGTCGAACGCAGCGTCGGACTCGCCGAGGGCGTAGCGCTCGATCCGGCCTTCTACCGCGAGGTGCAGCAGCGCCGCGTCGCCGGCACGATCGGCGCGCTGGAACGCTGCCTCGACCCGATCCTCGCGATGCTGACCCTCGCCGACGGCGCCGCTGGCCCGACCTCCGACGGGGTCGCGCGCGCCCTCTCCGAAGCACAAGTGGCGAAGGACGACGCCGACCGCCGCGCCGCGCTCGCCCGCGCCCGCGACGGCCAGCAGCGCCTCGTCGCCGACCTGAACGAACTGTTGCTCCGCCTGCAGGACTGGAACGACTACCAGGACCTCGTGCAGGACGTGCGCGCGCTGCGCGATCGCCAGCGCGACCTGCAGGACCGCATCCAAGACGTACGAGGCAAGAAATGACCCTGCGCACCGACTCGCCCCGTTCCTGGCTCGCCGCGCTGCTGGCAGCGTTCGCGTGCGTCCCCGCCATGGCGCAGTCCGACGCCGAGGCGCTGGAACGTCTGCGGCGCGACCAGGACGAGATCCTGCGCAAGGCCGAGCGCCTGCAAGGCATGATGCAGCGGTTGCAGCAGCGCTATGAGCGCGAGGGCAAGCCCGATCAGGTCAAGCTGCTGCGCGAAGGCCTCGCCCACCTGGAGCGCTCGGGCATCCTGCGCGAGGTCGCCAGCATCCGCGACGACATCGCCGCCAGCGCCTACGTCGAGGCGCAGCGCAAGCAGAAGGAGGTCGTCGACGACCTCGAGCGCCTGCTCAACATCCTGTTGGAGCGCAAGTCGATCGAGAACCTCGACGCCGAGCGGCAGGCCGTCGCCGAGCAGGCGCGCAGCGCGCGCGAGCTCGAGCAGCGCCAGCGCGAGTTGCGCGCGCAGACGGAGAGCGCCGCGACCACGCCGCCGTCGCCCGCCGAGCAGGCCATGCTCGACGCCATGGCCGGCGTGCGCGACGCCGAACGGCGCGAGGCCGAGGCCAACATGCGGCAAGCCGGCACCCGCCGGCCGTTCCTGGAGAACGCGCTCGAACGCGTGCGCGCGCTGCTGCGCGCCCAGCAGCAGCTCGAGCAGGGACTCGCCGACGAGGCCGCGGGCCGACGCGGCGAAGCGAAGGCGCGCGAGTTCGATCTCGGCGAACTGACGGAGCGCACGCGCGCGCTGCAGTCCGAGCTGCGCGACCAGCAGCGCCAGCAAGGACTCGGCGCCGCCAGCAAGGAACTGCGCGAACAGGCCGCGGGCGCCGACCAGGCCGCCGTCGAACGCGCGCGCGACGCGCTCGAGGCGCAGTTGCAGCAGGCGCCGCGTCGCGGCGGCACGTCGGAAGGCAAGGCCAAGGACCCGCAGTGGACCGAGCTCAAGGAGCAACTGCGCGCCGCGGGCGCGGGCGCCACGCCGGCCGAACGCGAGCAACTGCAGCAACTCGGCGAGCGCGGCGAGCAGTTGGCGCAGACGCGAGCCGCCGAATCGGCGACGCAGAACGGCGCCGCCGCAGGCAAGCTCCAGCAAGCGGCCGATCGGCTCGGCGAGCGCCTGCGCGCGAACGCCCCCGCCGGCCAGAAGCCCGAGGACAGCCCTGCTGCCGCGGTCGACGAAGCCGAAGCCAAGCTCGCCGCCGCCACCGAGGCGGCCAAGGCCGGTGACGCCGCCAAGGCGCAGCAAGAAGCCGAGGCAGCGCTGCAGGCGCTCGAGCGCGCTCGCGCCCGCCAACAGGCGCAGAACCCGGACGCCGACCAGAGCGCGTCGCGCATGGCCGCCGAGGCCCGCGCCACCAGCCAGGAACTCGCCAATGCGCCGAGCGCCGAGAAGGCCGAGCAGGACGCCAGCGACGCCTTGCGTGCCGCGGAAGAGGCGCTTCGCGGCATCGAGTCGACGCCGGATGGTGCCCTCGCCGGTGCGCAGCAGGGGCAAGCGGGCCAGCAGGGTTCGCCGGGACAGCAGGGCCAACAGGGGCAGCAAGGCCAGCAGGGCCAGCAAGGTCAGCAAGGCCAACAGGGTCAACAGGGCCAGCAGGGTCAGCAGGGCCAGCAGGGTCAGCAGGGCCAGCAGGGTCAACAGGGCCAGCAGGGTCAACAGGGCCAGCAGGGTCAACAGGGCCAGCAGGGTCAACAGGGCGAACAAGGCCAACAGGGCCAACAGGGCCAACAGGGCCAACAGGGCCAACAG
>JBEITC010000560.1:0-2337 GCA_040375075.1 Planctomycetota bacterium
CTGCCCGACGGCACGTTCGACTGCGTGCTGACCAACCCGCCTTGGGAGACGCTGCAGGGCGACGACGGCTCGCCAGCCGCCAACGCGGCGCTGCGCGCCGGCTTCGCGCTGCAGGGCCGCGGCAAGACCTACACGTACCGCCTGTTCGTCGAACGCGCGCTGCGACTGCTGCGGCCGGGCGGCCGGCTCGGGCTGATCGTTCCCGCCGGCCTCTGGCACGACCGCGACGCCGAACCGCTGCGGCGCGCGCTGCTCGACCAGTGCGAGTGGGAATGGCTGTACGGCTTCGAGAACCGCCGGCGGCTGTTCGCCATCGACGGTCGCTGGCGCTTTGGCGTGGTCGTCGCGACGAAGGGCGGCGCGACGCGGTCGCTGCGCGTCGCGTTCGGGCGCGTCGATGCATCGGACTGGGCGGCCGCGCAGCCCGCGCACGCGCGGATGGAGCGCGAGGCCGTCGCCGCGCTGAGCCCCGGCTCGGGCGCGTTCGTCGCCGTCGACGATGACCGCGACCTCGCACTGCTCGCGCGCATGCAGCGCGCCGGCGCGCCGTTGCTCGGCCCGCGCAGCCCGCTGCGCTGGCGGCAGGGCGACTTCAACATGACCGCCGACCGCGAACGCTTCGTGCGCCGAGTCGACGCCGAGGCGGCGGGTTGGGCGCGCGGGAGCGATGGCGTGTGGCGCAAGCGCGGCGATGCGCCGCTGCTGCCGCTCTTGCAGGGCGGGATGCTGCACGACCTGCATCCGGCCGCGGGAACGCATGCTGGCGGCGAGGGCCGCTCGACGACGTGGACCACGGCGGCGCGACCGGAGGACAGTCGACCGCTGTACCTCGTCGACGCCGAAGCGTGGCGGGAGGAGGCTGCGAAGCGTGGGCCGTTCCGGATCGCCCACCGCGCCATCGGCAACGCCACCAACGAACGCACGATGCTCGCGTGCCTGCTGCCAGACATGCCGTGCGGCAACTCGCTCGGCTGCTTGCAACCGAAGGACCCGCGGGCGCCGCTGCGGACGCTCGCGGCGACGGCGGCGGCGCTCGCTTCGTTGCCGTTCGACTACGCGCTGCGCCTGCGGTTGTCGGGCGCGAACCTCAACGGCTTCGTGCTCGCGGATTGCTGCCTGCCCGATCTCGCAGACGACGTCGCACGCGAACTCGCCGCCGCCGCCGTGCGGATGTGCGCATTGCTGCCGCAGCATGGCGCGCTGTGGCGGCAGGCGCGCGATGAGGGCCTCGTCGGCGCGGCTGATCTTCCTGCGCGCGATGCAGGTGAGCGTCGCGCGCTACAAACGCGCATCGACGCGCTGGTCGGCGCGGCGTACGGGCTGACGCGCGACGACGTGGCGTGGATCGTGCGGGGTTGTGGAGATGGCGAGCCACGGCTCGCGCGCGGGTTCTGGCGCGTCGATCGCGGGCTGCCGGTTGGCGAACGGCGGCCGATGCGGTGGCTGGGAGTGTGCTGAGCGCGCGAAGTTGGGGGGGGAGTCGGTCGGCGGGGCTTGCGTGCGCCGGGTTGGGGGGCCTGGCGGCGGGGCTTGAGCGCGCCGAGTTGGGGGGGCGGTCGGCGGGGCTCGAGTGCGCCGAGTTGGGGGCTCTGGCGGCGGGTCGGCGTTCCGCGTCAGCGCCGCCGGACTGAATCCGCCAGAAACGCCACGGGCGAACGAACGCAGCCAACCCCGACGCAGCTGCTCTGAAAGCCTGGGAGAAGAAGTCCGGGCGCATCCGCGCCGATGGGGCGACCAACTCGGAGCGGTTTGGACGCGGGCGCAGTCGCGCCGATGGGGCGACCAACTCGGGGCGGTTTGGACACGCGCGCATCCACGCCGATGAGCCAACCAACTCGGGGCGGTTTGGACACGCTCCGGTCTCTGGGCCGCTTCGTCGCTCGGTGCCGCTGACGCACGACCCGTCCGCCCGCGTCCATCGCGCGCCACCCTGACGCTTCCCGAACATCGCGCTTGCGTCGCCGGCCTGCGGTGTGTATGTTCGCGGAATCAAGTGGCCGTCGCCGGCGCGAACGGATGGTCCGGCGCGCAACCACATCGACCGGCGTCACGTGTTCACGCGCACTGGGCCGCACTGGGATCGGGAAGGCACTGGCACTGCGATGACGACGACGCGCAACGCTGCGAGCAAGCACGCCAAGTCGCCGACCAAGCCACCCCGCTCATCGAAGCCTCGCCGCCCCGTGCAAGGCCTACTGCCACTCCGCTCGTGGGGCGGCGCGCGCAAGGGCGCTGGCCGAAAGCCCAAGGGCGCTGCCGCCCTGATGCCGCGCGACACGCGACCCACCCACGCCGCCGCGCACCCAGCGCTCGTCACCGTCAAGCTGCGCCCGCACC
>JBEITC010000333.1:0-4674 GCA_040375075.1 Planctomycetota bacterium
CGCGCTGGCCCATCGCGCGGGCGATCGCGTGCAGGCGCTCGATGCGCGCCTCGATCGGCGGGTGGGTCGAGAACAGCTTGAACAGGCCGCCGCCTGCCAGCGGATTGACGATCGACAGGCTGGCCGTGACGGGCTGCGGCGCTGGCGCGCCGGCCTGCAGCATCCGCTCGCCATGGCTCTGCAGCTTGGCCAACGCGCTGGCGAGCGCCAGCGGCTCGCCGGTCAACTCGGCCGCCGACTCGTCGGCGAGGTACTCGCGCGAGCGGCTGATGCCCATCTGCAGCATCAGCGCCGCGACCGGCGCGAGGAAGGCGAACAGCAGCGCGCCCGCGCCCGAGCCGCCCTCGCGTTCGTCGTCGCTGCGGTGGCCGCCGAGCATCACGCCCCATTGCAGCACGTTGGCGATGTGCGTGATCGCGGCGGCCGCGGCGCCGGCGATCGTGGCGACCAGCGTGTCGCGGTTGCGGACGTGGGCGAGTTCGTGCGCGAGCACGCCGCGCAGTTCGCGCGCGTCGGCGAGGCGCAGCAGCCCTTCGGTGACGGCGACCACCGCGCGCGCCGGCGAGCGGCCGGTGGCGAACGCGTTCGGCGTCGGATCGGCCATGATCGCGACCTTGGGCATCGGCAGGCCGGCGCGCTGCGCCAGGTCGCGCACCATGCCGAACAGCGCCGGCGCCTGCGCCTCGTCGAGCACGCGCGCGCCGCTCATGCGCAGCACGAGGGCGTCGGAGAAGAAGTACGCGCCGAGGTTCATGGCCAGCGCGATGCCGAGGAACAGCCACGTGGCGCCGCCACCGATGGCGCCGCCGATGGCGACGAGCAGCGCCGACAGGGCGCCGAGGAGGACGATGGTCTTGAGCTGGTTCATCTTTTGGCCGTGCGGTCCGGCGCGCCGGCGTCCCGGCCGTCCCGTCCGCACGGCGGCAGGTTAGGACAGGCGGCGACGCCCGCAAGCGCGCGCGCCGGGCGTGGCCGGACGCTGCAACGCCCTGTCGAAGCGCGGCCCGCAGCGCCCTTGCCGTCAGAGCGCGGCCAGCAACCGTTCCAGGCCGGCGACGTCGTGGTCGCCCATGTGGCCGATGCGGAAGGCCTTGCCCTTCAGCGGCCCATAGCCCTGGTCGATCTTGTAGCCCGCGTCGCTGGCGCGCTGGGCGAGGGCGGCGACGTCGGCGCCGCGGGCGTCGATGCAACTGACCGTCGGCGAGCGCGCGGCGGCGTCGGCGACGAACGGCGCGAAGCCCTTGTCGGCGGCCCAGGCGAGGGTGCGGTCGCGCATGGCGCGGTGCCGGCGCAGGCGCGCGTCGAGCCCTTCCTCGGCGATGCGCTGCAGTTGCCGCTGCAGCGCGAGCGCCAGCGGCACGCACGGCGTCGCGATCGACTGACCGGCGGCCGTGAGCGGGATGGCGCGCACGAAGTCGAGCAGGAAGCCGCGCTCCTCGACTGCGGCGGCGCGCTCGCGCCCGCGGGCGCTGACGGCGTAGACGCACAGGCCCGGCGGCAGCGCGAGGCACTTCTGCGTGCCGGCGAAGGCGACGTCGAGGCCCCAGTCGTCGAAGCGCAGCTCGGCGCCGCCGAGGCTGGTGACGACGTCGGCGAGCACCAGCGTGTCCGGCGCGACGCTGCGCACGACCGCGGCGAGGTCGGCGAGCGGTTCGATCACGCCGGTCGCGGTCTCGTTGTGCGTGACGCAGACGGCGTCGACCGGCGGGCCGGCGCGCAGCCGTTCGCGCAGCGCCGCCGGGTCGTGGGCGCAGCCGAGCGGCACGGTCATCGACTCGGTGACGCGGCCGCAGGCGGCGCTGATCTGTTGCCAGCGCTCGCTGAACGCGCCGCAGACGAGGTGCAGCGTGCGGCCGCGCCGCGGCACGAGATTGCGGATCGAGGCCTCCATCAGCGCGGTCGCGGTGCAGTTCTCGAACACCGCCGGCTCCGCGGTCTTGAACAGCGCGCCGAGCCGCGCGCAGACGTCCTTCGCCACGGCGACGAAGCCGGCCGAGCGGTGGCCGACCAGCGGCGTCGACATCACCGCGCGCAGTTCGTCGGCGACTTCCGTCGGTCCGGGCAGGAACAGGATCGGGTGGTCGGCCATGGCGGGGTCAGGAGGCAACGCGATCGAGCAGCGCGGCGAAGCGTGGTTCGGCGCGCAGCCGCGCCTGCTCGTCGGCGGTGAGCAGGTGCGGCAGGACGCCGGCGAGGCTGTGGCTGGTCACGTATGCGTCGGAGCGGGCGCGCACCGCCTCGCGGACGACGACGCCACCGAAGCCGACGAAGCAGTCTGCCGTGCCGCGCGTCTCGGCGTCGGTGATGCCATCGCCGACGAACGCCAGCGGCCGCGCCGACGGCGGCAGCGCGCGCAGCAGCTCGACCTTGCCCTGGTTGCGCGCGAGCGGGCTGTGGCGGTCGAAGCCGGCGTAGGCGCCGTCCGGCGCGAAGTCGATGGCGACCGCGTGCACGTCGTCGATGGGGATGCAGAGCTCCTGCGCGACGCGGCGGACCGGCGGCAGCAGGCCGCCGCTGAGGACGCCCACGCGCTTGCCGAGGAAGCGCAGCGCCGCCACGGTCGCGGCAGCGTCGGGCGCCAGCTTCTCGACGTAGAGCGCGCCGATGCGGTCGACATGCTCGCGGCGGGGCGCCAACCGGCGCAGCCTGTGCTCGTAGACGTCGGCGAGCGGCAGTTCGCCGGCCATCGCGAGTCCGGTGAGTCGCTCCACCTCCGCGCGGGCCTGCGGATCGGACCAGCGCACCAGTTCGTCGATGCCCTCGATCGCCGTCAGCGTCGAGTCGCAGTCGAACCAGACCGAGGCGAACGGCTGCGCGGCGGCGGGCATGGCCTCAGCGCGCGCCGGAGCCGCGCAGGATGACGGCGATCGTGCGGAACATGATGCTGAGGTCGAACAGCAGCCCCATGTTCTTGATGTAGTAGAGGTCGTAGCGCAGCTTCTCCTGCGCGTCCTCGATCGAGGCGCCGTAGGGATGGCGCACCTGCGCCCAGCCGGTCAGCCCGGGCTTGACCGTGTGGCGCAGCGGGTAGAACGGGATCGACTGCTTGAGCTGCTCGACGAAGTGCGGCCGCTCGGGGCGCGGACCGACGAACGACATCTGGCCAGCGAGGATGTTGAGGAACTGCGGGATCTCGTCGAGCCGCGACAGGCGCAGGAAGCGTCCGATCGACGTCACGCGCGCGTCGTTCTTCTGCGCCCACACCGGCCCCGACTCCTTCTCGGCGTCGACCCGCATGGTGCGGAACTTGATCACCTTGAACGGGACGCCGTCCTGGCCGGTGCGCTCCTGGCAGAAGAACACCGGCCCCCGGCTGGTGAGCTTGATCAGCAGCGCCGTGGCCAGGGCCAGCGGCGAGGACAGCAAGAGGCCGAGGACGGCGGCGACGACGTCGAGCAGGCGCTTGCTGACCATCGTCATGCGGTCCTTGGCGAAGCCCTGGCCGAAGATCAGGTAGCTCGGCCGCATGCTCTCGACGGCGAGCTTGCCGGTCAGGCGCTCGTACATCGCCTCGCGTTCCTCGACCTGGACGCCGTCCATGCGGACGTCGAGCAGCCGGTCGAGCGGCACCTTGCCGCGGCGCTCGCGCAGCGCCACGACGACGCGGCTGATGCCCTCGTCGCGGCACAGGTTGCGCAGCTGTTCGAGTTGGCCGACGACCGGCGGCGCGCCGGGGCCGCTCGGCAGCGGTGGTTGGCCGGGCTCTTCGACGATGCCGAACAGCTCGAAGCCCGACATCGGCGTGTCGAGCACCATGCGGGCGATCTGTTGCGCCTCCGCCGAGCTGCCGACCACGGCGACGCGTTCGCCGAACCGCCACTTGTAGAAGAACCAGTGGAAGGCACGCCGGAACAGGTAGACCGCGCCGAAGCCGACGCCGACCAGCAGGATCAGCTTCCAGGTCTCGCGGTTGATGTCGGAAAGGCCTGGCAGGAAGAACAGCGAGCCGGCGAAGAACGACAGGCCGCCGAGCATCACCAGCGCGTAGCCGGCGGCGTGCAGCAGGCGGTTGGGCAGCTCGGCGCGGTTCTGCGACGTCTTCCAGTCGTACAGGTCGTTGTAGCTGAGCGACGCCTGGCAGATGACGGCGATCGTGAAGCTCGTCAGCAGGCCGCGGACGAACTCCCAGTCCGGCTGCCAGAACGAGTACGGGCGCGTGGTCAGCGGCGGCAGGCTGGTGCCGATCACGAGCACCGCCATGAACAGCAGCGTCTCCGACAGCATCAGCATCAGCTTGCGCCGAGGGATGATCTGGTCA
Source organism: Planctomycetota bacterium (assembly GCA_040375075.1). Taxonomy (GTDB): domain Bacteria; phylum Planctomycetota; class UBA1135; order UBA1135; family UBA2386; genus UBA2386. Next base: position 4,259 of record JBEITC010000333.1, read on the forward strand.
GAGAGGACGGCCATCGTAAGGAGTCGTGCGTACGGAGGAGCGGTGCGAAGGAGGTTCGGCTGGCGGTCGTGCCGGGCTGGAAGGCGGCGGGAAGCGCCGGTGCTGTCGGCGCTGGAAGCTACGTGACGGAGGGCCGGAAGATGCAGGACTTCGGGTGGGGCGCCCCAACGGACGCTGACGGCGTCGATCCACAGCTCGCGCGGCCGCGGTCGCAGCCGCGGCGCCAACGCGCGCAGGGCGCGCTCGAGCCGGTCGAGCTGCTCCGGCCGGATGCAGCGCTCGGGCGCGGGGTGGTCGCGCCGCGCCTTGACCTCGACGGCGATCCAGCAGCGGCCACGGCGGACCAGCAGGTCGATCTCGCCGTGCGCCGTGCGCACGTTGCGGCCGACGACGCGGTAGCCGGCGCGCCGCAGGCC